>CANIFK010000643.1 GCA_947466555.1 Acidobacteriota bacterium
ACTTGGCCGCGACGCCGAAATTCAGGCCTTCGTTCGCGGCGGCATCGCCCCGGAGACGGCAGTCCCCGACGCCTGGTGCGCCGCGCCGGTCGATCAGTGGCGCAACACCCTCGGCGCCGAGTGGTATCTCAAAGTGCGCGACCGGCTGTATCAATAGCGCAGGTAGCCAACAAATTGACGAAACGGGATAGCCCTGCCGTCCAAAGTGCGTAATTGCAGGCTAAACCCTCCAACCGGCGGCTCTCCAGCGTTTGCCAGCGCCCTCTCGGGTATGAAGATCGTAATTTGTGTGATGTAGGGATGGTAGACCGTTGGTGTAATTGCTACAACCGGCAAGTTCACATAGTAGATGGCGCTTGTTCCACTTGGCCGCGGTGAAAGGAATGTAGCTACCGTGGTTGCATCGGGCGCAATCTCTTCGGCGTGAACTCCGCTAATCAGGAAGTGCAGATACTCGCCTCGCTGCGCTGGGGAACCTGGCGTCACAAAGCCCCGATAGTCCCCGTGCACAAAGACGGCTACCAGGTCCTTTGCAAAGAGAGGCACCAGCCCGGCTGACGTGGAGCCAACCGGAATCCGGCCCGTGAAATTCAGCCATGGCCGCGTGACGGAACTGATGCTGACCGTGTCCATGGAACCTGGTACCGCGTCACCGGGCATGGGGGCGTGCGCCGTTCCATAGGTGCCCGGAATCCAAGGCAGCGTCTGCCCGCCCCACTCGATCGTGAAGTCGGGAGCGCCCGCGTAGGTCAAGATTCCCCGGGGGTTCGTGGGCCCGTCGAGGTGGATGGAATCCGGATCAGCCAGCGGTGTGACAGGTCCTTCGAGGGGCACCCAGGTGAACGTCGTGGGCGTGGGTCGCGAAAGCACCCGTGTCAGGCTGCTATTGAAAACGGCCTGACTGGGCACTGTCGTGGATCTCTCGGTCACGGTGTCAAACACAGACCAGCGGTCCCCGCACCGGTACATCACTTTTTGTCCGGACGCATCCGTCGCGCCAACTTCAGAATTCGGCAGGAAGTAGCTGAAACTCGGAGATGGGGTGGGACCCCGGACAGTTGGACACCGCACCGGCAGTTCCTTCGTGTTCCCCTGCAAAACATCATGCTGTTGCAACGACTGCACCCTTTGCGATTCACTCGTTCCTGTATTGTTCCAAAAGTAGAGATACCGGCCGGCTCTCGGGGCGTACGCGAAGGCGGGGACCTCCCGAAGGCTCGTGCCGTCCCAGATACAAACGGACTCACTGGTCCCGCATGCAGCGATCAACGACCCATCGTCTGCGAGTCCGACTAAGGCTCTACCAACAAATACGCCCGCTGGCCGGACGCCGCTGCTGGTCACTGCCAGCCTAGTGACGGTCCCTGTAGCTGAATTCGCATCCCAACTTCCAATCGTCAGCCAATTGCCATTCCGGCTCATCCCCACTGGGGACGAGCCGGGACTCTCCATAATCGGCGTGGGAGATCCATGCCGTAACACCTGCCATCGAGTCGTTGGCCCGCCGAACTGGTAACGTCCATAACTCACCAGAATCGTCTGCCCGTCATAACTCAGTCGCTCCAGGCGAACCAATTCGTCCGCGGTCGTCTCGATGACCGTCCGGATCTTCCCCTCGCTCCACGTCCACAGCCGGCTGCCCGCGTCGATACTCCCCGTCACCGGCCTGCCACTGAAGTAAACAATCCGCCCATCATCGGACGCCGCATACTCCTGCCCGTACAGCCCCAACGCCAGCAACAGCAAACTACCGCAACGCATGATCCCCCGCCACATTCTCCCCTCTCCAAATCCGCACACTCGTCCACGCCGTATCCGGCGCCGCCCAGAACGGCGCCTCCTCCGCAAGCCCTAACGGCAACAACACAAACGAGCTCAAATATGTGCTCCCGACATTGATATAAGTATCCGCCATCGCCGGCTGCGCCCCCATGAACCCCACCTGCAACCACCCGTTCACATCGAAGTTCCCCGACCCGGCCGGGAACATCCGGTCAATCACCGCCGTCAACGCCCCGCGCACCGCCGCCGGCTCCACCGGCAACTTCCCCCGCAACGCCTGATTCGCCAAATGGTGAAACACCCCCGTCCGGTAACACATGCTCCGCCCCAACACCGGGAACGTCCCATCCGGCCCAATCAGCCGCTCCTGCACCGCCGCATACCGCAACGCCCGCGCCTCCACAGCCTCCCGCATCGGCCCGCCAACACGGTCCAAAATCGCCACCAAAAACGGCTGAATCACATACGAGTTGTAATAGTCCCAGTGGAAGGCCGGCCCGTCGCCGTACACCCCGTCGCCCTTGTACCACTGCTCGTGCTGCCGCAGCGCGTAGTCGACCCGCATCTTGTCCCAGTCCTCTCCAATCGACTGGAAAAACATCTCCACCATCGCGCTGAACAGCAGCCAGTTGTTGAACCCCGGCTGCGTCTTCCGCGTGGCCAATAACGCCTCCCGCAACTGCCGTTGCGACGTCGCCCCCAACGCCCGGTACCAATCCGGCCACCGCAACAACGCCAGCGCCAAAAACGCCGCGTCCACCAACGATTGCCCCTGCGTCGTGAACGGCATGTAGTCCGCCGACGCCGGGTCCACCGCCCGCGCCAATCCCGCAATCGCCCAACGCCGATACTCCCCCTGCAACGCCCGCTCCGCCGCCGGAACATTCCCGAGCGCCAGCCACGGCGAGATCCCGCAAACCGTCCGCCCAAACGCCTCCAACGGCGCCGGCGCCTTCGCCGTCGGCAACCGCTTCTTCAACTCCTCCCGCGCCAGGTTCTCCATCACCGGCCGCGCGATCCGGTCCAACAACGAAACCCACCGCGCACGCACCACACCGGAAGATGCCGGAGCGGCCGCCGCCAGCCCCAGCGGCGAACACAGCAAACTTCGACGCTTCATGCCTCTCAGCCTACACCCATCCCCCCTATAATGGAGGTTTCTATGTCCAACTCAGCCGGCCTCGCCGCCATCAACCAATGGGTCGACGCCAATAGCGCGCGCCTGCTCGAAGAACTCTTCCAGCTCATCCGCATTCCCAGCATCTCCACGCTGCCGGAACACGCCGGTGACGTGGCCCGCGCGGCCCAATTCACGGCCGACGCGCTGAAAACCGCCGGCCTCGAAAACATCGAAATCATCCCCACCGAGCGCCATCCGCTCATCTACGCCGACTGGCTCCACGCCCCCGGCAAACCCACCGTTCTCTGCTACGGCCACTACGACGTCCAGCCGCCCGACCCGCTCGAACTCTGGGTCTCCCCGCCCTTCGAGCCCGAAGTCCGCAACGGCAACATCTACGCCCGCGGCGCCGTCGACGACAAGGGCCAAATGTACGCCCACATCAAAGCGCTCGAAGCCGTCAAAGCCCTCACCGGCACCTTCCCGCTGAACATCAAAGTGCTCATCGAAGGCGAAGAGGAGATTGGCGGCGCGTCCATCGCAAAGTACGTCCCCGAACACAAGGAGAAGCTGAAGGCCGACGTCGCCCTCGTCTCCGACACGGCCCTCTACGCCGAAGGCATCCCCACGCTCTGCATCGGCCTCCGCGGCCTCTGCTACATGGAAGTGGAGGCACAGGGCCCGTCGCGCGATCTGCACTCCGGCCTCTACGGCGGCGCCGCGCCCAACGCCGTCTTCGGCCTCATCGAACTGCTGGCCAAAGCCAAGAACGCCGACGGCGTCATCCAGATCCCCGGCTTCTACGACGACGTCGCCGAGCCCGCCTCCGCCGAACTCGACTCCTGGAACAGCCTGCCCTTCAACGCCGACGAATACGTCAACAACGAGATCGGCGCCGCCATCACCGGCGAACCCGGCCGCAGCGTGTTCGAAAAGACCTGGTCCCGCCCGACGCTCGAAGTCCACGGCATCGCCGGCGGCTTCACCGGTGCCGGTTCG
>CANIFK010000644.1 GCA_947466555.1 Acidobacteriota bacterium
CGCTGAGGTAGAAGTAGACGGGCATGCGCTGGGTGGTGCCGGGCGGGGCGTTGTAGAGGGCGAAGTTGTGGAGGTGGGAGCGGGACTCGCTGACGCGGCGATTCCAGACGAGATCGGAGACGCCCCAGGGCTTGGCGCCCACCTCCTTGTCGGGCTGGCGGACGCCGATGGAGAGGCTGGTCTCGCTATCTTTTCGGTAGTAGACGTAGCCGAGGTTGGTTTCGATTTCGCGGGAGAAGAAGAACTTGTGGGAGGGCGGGAAGACGGCGATGGAGCCGCCGCCGGTTTCGAGGATGGCGAGGCGGTTGCGGGCGCGGAGGCCGACGGGGTCGTCATTGACCGAGCCGCCGAAGGCATAGCGCTGCCAGCCGCGGGCGGTGTCGCGCCAGACGACGCGGGTGTTATCGGCGATGGCGAATCCTTTTAAACCACCGTTGTATTTGTAGGCGACGGAGGGTTCGTTGGTTTTGGCGATGGCTTCCTGGCGGAGGAGGTTGGCGCCACGGTAGACGGTGTATTGGAGAGTGCCGGAGAAGATGCCGGCTTCGAGGCCGTTGAAGCTGACTTCCAGGCGGGCGCCGTCAGTTTTGACTTGGCAGGCGGTGGCGTTGATTTTGGCGGCGGAGACCTGGATTTCTTCGCGCTTGCGGGGCAGGTCGACGTTCGTGTTCAGCCGGCCGGGGACCATGAGGGGAGCGTCCCAGAAGGAGTTCCACTTCTCGCGGCCGACGACTTCGGGAGTGAGGTCGATGCCGAGGGTGGTGAGCGGGCTTACCTGTTGTTGGGAGAGGCGGCGGATTCCGGTAGTGAGTTGAAACTCCGGCTCCAGGTTTTTGCCGAGTGAGACCCATTGGCCGGCGTCTTTGCGGACGGCCAGTTCGCCGATTGTGGGTTTGCCATCGCGAATGGTGAACTCGGCGCGGAGGCGTTCGCGATGTTCGCCTTGCCAGGTGATTTCGAGAGAACCTGCTCGCATCCTTGCGGCGAGGCCATCCTGGGCCTTGTAGCCGGAGAGGTCACAGGACATTTCGGCTACGGCGGTAAGGCTGGCGAACAGGAAGAGGCAGACGGGAAGCGGATTGCGGGACATGGCGATTATCCTTATTCAGGCGGGCTAGGGCCTGAGGATATCGCATTTGGCGCCGGGCTGGCGCGGGTTAGAACGCCGCGCTGGAACGGATGCCGGCTTCCTGGAGAACGACGGCCATTTTCTCGAGCGCCGTCTTGTGGATCTGCGAGACGCGGCTTTCGTTGATGCCGAGCATGCCGCCGATTTCCTTCATGGTCAATTCGTTGGTGTAGTAGAGGGCGACGACTTTCTGGTAGCGTTCCGGCAGGGACTTCATGGCCTGGCCGAGGGCGCTGCGGAGCTGCTGCTGGGAGCACATGTTGTCGGGCTGGAGTTCGGCGGCGGCCGGGAAATCGGGAGCGGGGAGGTCTTCCTGATCGGCGGGGCGCTGGGAGGCGCTGACCAAGCCGACGTTGCGCAGGTCGATCATCATCTGGCGCCAACGTTCGACATCGACACCCATCTTGGTGGCGAGTTCGGCTTCCGACGGGGCGCGGTGCAGTTCGCCGGCGAGTTCGCGGGTGGCGGCTTCCAGTTGCTTGTGGCGGCGGCGCAGGTCGCGGCTGGCCCAATCGAGCTGGCGGAGGCTGTCGAGAATGGCGCCCTTAATGCGGTGCTTGGCGTAGCTGGAGAAGCTCACCATCTTTTCGGGGTCGTACTTGGTGGCGGCGTCGAACAGTCCAAGGATGCCGGCATGCACGAGGTCGTCGAGATCGACATGGACGGGGAGGTTTTCGTGGACGCGGATCGCAATCGCCTTCACTAAGGGGAGATTCTCGAGGACGATCTGGTCGCGCAGCGCCTGCCGAGCGGCGGCGGTCCGGGAAGACATCACTCGATCAGAGGTCTTGACGGGGCGAACCCGGGCCATGCGGTCAATCGGGAGGGGCTCGATGGGGAGAGCGGAAACTTGTAGGGTGGCAGTGGCAGGCATTCCAGGATCCTCGGTGATTTTCGATTCCGAATTTGCCGCTGTACCTGCCGTGATTGGTGTGAGAGAAGCCCGTCGTTTGATTCCGCTTTTCGGCTGGCTTGCCAACAATCCCTTCCGTTGTTCGGGGTGGGATTCTAAGGCGATTGCCGGGGGTTTCATGCGTCCGGTGCTTGTCCGTTCCAGTGGAGAGATTTGATCCTCTCCGGTCAGGTCAGCGTTCTCCACCGTTTCCAGCGGATTGCCCTTAGTAGTGCAACCGGTTGCCCAATTCCGAAAGTGATTGTCATTGCGAACCAGTGGAAGCATCGAACTCTCCGTTAAGCGCTTTTCCTGGAACAACATAGAGATGATCTCGGCCGGCGGCGCATAGTCGGGACCGGTTGTACACCTTAGGGGGATGCCCTTATGCGTGTTTCAGTCCTGAACGGGTGCGGCATACGCCATTTCCGATTTGAAACATGCCGTGTTCCAAATCGGGAATTTGCCGGGTCAGCTATTGTCGTTCATTTGTCTTATCGGCTGATGCTAACATTCCTCTAAGGATTTGCTAGTAGGTAAGTAGCCCGCAGATTCGTCGGTATTTCGCCCTATGCCACTATCCCCATATGAGGGTATAGAATCGCCGATTGGGGGAGCAAAACGGGGCTTTTCCGCGCGATCTGTTTTGGCCAGCGGTCCGTACGAAACAAAGAACTCCTTAGTCTTCCTTAGCTTCCGTGGGGATCGGTCGGCTGTTCTCTTCCTTGGTACCCTTAATGACCCCTAGGCTAGTACCCCCCCTGATGGGCGCTGGAATCACGGTATCAATTGCTATGGGCCCCTGCAGAAAATGACGCCGCTTGCCGATTGGCAAGGGTGGGGCGTCCCGTTTTGTGAGACGGATTTCCTGGCAGGCCGTAAGGTGAAACGGGTAGGGACCTCATTCCCCTTCCGGGGTCGCTTCGGACTGCTGCCGGGCTGCCTGCTCGCGGAGGTGGCCGATCCATGTCTTCAGCGCCAAGCCGCCCAACAGAATTAGCACAACCGTGCGCACATCGCCGGTAAGGGATGATCCGGAAATTGCCGCCAATACGAGATAACAGATGAACGCCCAGTGAATCCGCGACATGCTTCCGCTGATTTTGGCATGCATCGAGGCAACTTTGCGCTGATTTCCGCGTTCAAACGACAGAGGAGAGCACCAAAATGAAGATTTTCCTGACGATGGCGGTTCTGGTGGCGGCGTTGGCCGCTCCGGCGGCGATGGGCCAGCGGATTGAAGAGCGCAAAGAACGCCAGAAGGCGCGGATCAAAGAGGGCAAGGAATCCGGCGAGCTGACCAAGAAGGAAGCGGCACGGATTAAGGCCCGGGAGCGGGATCTGAACCGGCAGATTCGGGAAGACCGGAAAGACGGCGGCGGTCTGACGGCGGCCGAGCGGGCCAAGATCGAGAAGCGTCAGGACAACATCAGCGAAGATCTGTACAAGCAGAAGCACGACGGCCAGAAGGCGGCGCCGAAGAAATAACGGTCCTAGCGCACCGTCATGTTGTAGGAGAACGTGAACTGGAGGCGAATCTGATCCCCTTTGAATTCGGCCGGGAGCGGCGGGAAGGGGTTGGAGGCGCTGATGCCGGCGACGGCGGCGCGGTCGAGCGGCTGTGAGCCGGACGGGGCGCTGATGACCAGCTTGGGGACTTTGCCGGCGCGGTCGATGGCGAACTGAACGAGTACGCGACCGCGCTGGTTTCCCATACGGGCGCTTTCGGGCAGCACGGCGAACCAGTTGCGGCGGACGGCGGCGAGGACGCGGATCAGGTAGGGCCGGAAATCGACTCCGCCTGGGTCGCTGAGCAGTTCCAGGTTCGATCCGGTTTTGCCGGGGGACGGGGGAAGATTGGCACCTTCGCCGAGGCCA
>CANIFK010000645.1 GCA_947466555.1 Acidobacteriota bacterium
CAGCGCCGGTCGCGGCTACCGCTGGATCTTCATCAAGATCATCACCAGCGAACCCGGCCTCTACGGCATTGGCTCGGCCAGCAACAACTTCCAGCCCCACGCCGTCATCGCGGCCATTGAAAAGCACCTCGCCCCCTGGCTAATCGGCAAAAATCCAGAGCAAATCGAAGACCTCTGGCAGAGCGGCCACCTCCGCACCTACTGGCGCAACGGCCCCGTCAACAACAATGTCCTGAGCGGCATGGACATGGCCCTCTGGGACATCAAGGGCAAGCGCGCCGGCATGCCCGTCTATGAACTGCTGGGCGGCAAAGTCCGCAATGCCGTCCCCTGCTACGACCACATCGCCGGCCGTACCAAAGAACAAATCGTCGAAAACATCCAGAAGTCCCAAGCCTTGGGTTACCGCCACATCCGAGTCCAAATGGGAGCCTACGGCGGCGGCGGCTTCATCCCCAACCCCGCCGGCGGCCAGGCCTTCGACGAAGACGTCTACGTCGACACCATCCCGCCCCTCTTCGAATACGTGCGCTCCAAAGTCGGCAACACCCCCAAGCTCTGCCACGACGTCCACAGCCACCTCAGCGGCATCAACGCCGTCGAGTTCTCCCGCCGCATGCAGCCCTACCAGATGTTCTTCATCGAGGACGTCCTGAGCCCCGAACAGCTCCCCTGGTACAAGCAGATCCGCCAAACCAGCACCACCCCCCAAGCCGTCGGCGAACTCTTCACCCACCCCTTCGAATACCTCCCCCTCATCAGCGACCGTCTCATCGACTTCGTCCGCTGCCGCGTCTCCTCCATCGGCGGCATCACCCCGGCCAAAAAACTGGCAGCCTTCTGCGAACCCTACGGCGTCCGCACGGCCTTCCAGGAAGGAGGCGACAACGACCCGGTCAACCAGATCGCGGCCTACCACGTCGATATCTCCCACCCCGCCTTCGGCATCCAGGAGGAGAACCACTTCCCCGACGTAGCGAAGGAAGTGGTAACAGGTGCCGGCGAAATCAGCGGCGGATATCTAAGGGGCAACGACAAACCCGGCCTCGGCATCGACGTAAACGAAGCCCTTGCGGCGAAGTACCCCCTCCAACCCGCCGGCAAAGGCTACGAATACCCCCTCGACCGTGCCATGGACGGCACGGTCGTCAAACCCTAAGATTCCCCCGGGAGCCGGATTCCCCCGGGAGCCGGGCTACCGGGGAAGTCCGAAACCACGGACTTCCCCGAGCCAATTCGCACCGACTACGGCAACGCCGCCACCACCGGCAAAATAATCGCCGACGCCTTCGCCCCGCCGTGAAACACCGTGTTCGTCGCCTTTCGCCCGCGTCCCGCCGTCGCCAGCGCCTCCCCCGTATTCGGGTTCACACTAAACTGCGGGAAGTTGCTCGACATAATGTCCACCCGAATCCGGTGCCCCTTCTGGAACTCCACCGCCGTACCCACCATGTCCACCGTGAACTCATAAGTAGACCCCGGCTTCAGCAACTCCGCCCGAGTCAACCCGTTCCGGAACCGCGCCCGCAGAATCCCCTCGGCCACGTTCATTGCATACCCGCCCGGCGACACGTCCACCAGCTTCACCATCCAATCCGTATCCGGCCCATCCGTCGACGCAAACAGCGACATCTTCACCGGCCCGGCCACCGTCACCGGCGCGTCCAGCACCGCCGACGTATAACTCAACACATCCGCCCGCCCCTCAATCGGCCGCTGGTCCACCGGCCCGGCCACCGTCGGCGACCCGCAGCAGTTGTTCCCGCCTAACGTCGGCACCGGGTTCTCCGGATCCGCCACATACGCCAGCTGCCCCGCAGCCCCCGGCTTCTCAAACGTCAACCCCTTATCCGCGGCCAAATACAACGGCTTATAAACCGTCCCCGGCACCGGCCAGTCCTTCTCCTTCCGCCACTTGTTGGCGCCCATGTAGTAGATCTCCACCGGCGGCTCCGTATCCACACCGTTCTTCACGTCCTTCAGCCACCGGTCAAACCACCGCAGCTCGTAGGCGAACATGTCCCGCATCGCCCCGTCCCCGAAATCCTGCTCGCCAAACTTCCGGCTCGGCCCATGGCCCCACGGCCCGATCAGCATCTTGGCGCCCTTGCCCTTCATGCCGACATACCCATTAATCGTCCCCGCCAGGAAGATGTCCCACCATCCGCCCATCGTATGCACCGGCACCTTGATCTTGTCGAACCGGTCCTCCACGCCCGCGCCCTTCCAATAGGCGTCGTAGGTCTCGTGCTTAAGCCAATCCCGGTAATGCCCGACCACCGAATGCGAGCTCTCCAAATCGCCCGTCCCCAGCGGCACATGGCGCAGAATCACGTCGTACTTCATCGATTCCGGCGACGTCTTATCCGTGTGCCAATTCTGCGGCTGCATGATCCGGTGCGGCATCCGCACCACGCCCCAGCCGAAGTTGAACGACAGCCGGTACGCCCCGCCGAAATACGCCCAGTTGTGATAAATACTGGTCGACGCCACCCCCGGGAACATCGCCTGCAAATGCGGCGGCGCCTCCGCCCCGGCCAGCCACTGGTTGTTCCCCAGATACGACCCGCCCTGCGACGCCACGCGCCCATTCGACCACGCCTGTTTCGCCGCCCACTCAATCGTGTCGTGCCCGTCCTTGCCCTCGTCCATGAACGGGGTCCACTTCCCCTCGCTCTCAAACCGCCCGCGCACGTCCTGGTTCACCACCGCGTAGCCGTTCTGGGCAAACTTGAACAGCGCCGCATGCACCCCCTCGCGCTGCACGCCATAAGGCGTCCGCACCACGATTACCGGGAACTTGCCCTCCCGCGCCGGCCGGTAGACGTCGGCGTACAGCGTCACCCCGTCCCGCATCTTCACCGCCACGTGGCTATCCACGCGGACCTTCTCCTGAGCCATCAGCCCTCCCGCCAGCAGTGCGCCGGTGACAAGTAAACCAATCTTCATCATCCTGAGAATATATACCGGTAACAGCCGCCATACCAGCCGTATCCTACAAACATGCCCCGCATTCTGATGTCGTTGCTCCTCCTGTTGACCGCCCACGCCTGGGCGCAGGGCCCCATTGAGATCCTCCGCGCCACCTACGGCGCCGGCCGCACCCAGGCCGACGTCACCGAAAAAGTCCGCGCCGCCATGGTCAACGGCGCCATCCAGCTCGTAGTCCGGGGCGAGAACCTCGGCGGCGATCCCGTTCCCAACACACCCAAAACCCTCACCGTCATCTACCGCGAAAACGGCGTCCGCCAGACCGTTCGCGTCAACGATTTCGACACCCTCCGCCTCGGCATCACCTTCCGCGTCACCAAAGCCCTCTACGGCGACGGCCGCCGAATGAAGGACGTTACCGACATCCTCAACGCTAAAGTCACCGCCAATCGCCTGGAACTCCAAATCACCAACGCCAACCTCGGTGGCGACCCCGCCCCTGCCGTCAAGAAAGCCATCGTCGTCGACTACGAGTTCAACGGCGCCGCCACCCAAGTCAAGCTCGCCGAAGGCGAGACCCTCATCCTTCCCCCGGCGTCCGCCGCGACGCCATCCGCGCCCACAAGCGGCCTGCGAATCCTCACCGCCAACTACAGCGGCGCAAACGTCACCAGCACCGTCGCCGCGCGCGTCGCCAATGACCGCCTGGAGCTCCCCGTCTCCACCACCACCCTGAAAACCGACCCGGCACCCGGCCAGATCAAGACCCTCACGGTCGAATACGAGTACAAGGGCCAGCGCCAAACGGCCTCCGCGAGAGACGGCGAGACTCTTCGTCTAAACGTCCCGGCCCCGGCGCTGCGCATTCTCAGCGCCACCTACAGCGGCGGTCGCCGCAACAGTGCCAATGTCACCAACGCCGTCGCCGCCCGCGTCGCCAATGACACCCTGGAGCTAACCGTCAGC
>CANIFK010000646.1 GCA_947466555.1 Acidobacteriota bacterium
GCGGAAGGGAGACGATGTTGGCGGCGAAAGGGGCCGGAGAGGGCGGCAATCGCTCGCTTACGCAAAGTACTTTCCCGCGAGAGGGGGTCCGGTGTCGAAAATGGGGTAATTCTGGACGGGCTCTATCTACTACGCCTGCGACGCCCGCCGTGGCAACTGCACCGATTTCCACGCCATCTTCATCGGCTACAACCGCGCCCTCGGCGTCCCCGCCCGCTTCGCCATCGGCCTCCCGCTCCCGCCCGGCAAGCCGGCGGGCGAAATCAGCGGCTACCACTGCTGGGCGGAGTTCTGGTCCCCGGATAACGGCTGGGTCGCCATCGACGCTTCAGAAGCCGCCAAAGCCCCCGCCCGCCGCGCCTACTTCTTCGGCGCCCACGACGAACACCGCATCGAATTCACCCGCGGCCGCGACCTCACCCTCGCCCCGCCCCAATCCGGCCCGCCCCTCAACTTCTCCATCTACCCCTACGCCGAAGCCGACGGCCAGCCCTTCGAAAACCTGGAAACCCGCATCACCTTCGCGGACGTTCCATAACGTCCACCTTCAACTCCTCATACCCGCTCCCCGCCACATCCTTCTCCCGCGAAAACCGCAACTCCGGCATCTCCCCAATCACAATTTCCGCCGTCGTATACACCGGGCACCCCTCCACCAAATGCCCGCCAAACGTCCTCCCCCGTCCGTCGCTCACCGAAAGGTGCAAATGCGCCGACCGCGCGTCAATCGTCCCCACCAGCGACACAATCTCCGCCTTCCCCTTCCGAACCGTCAGCTCCTGCCGATTCGCCAGCCGCAACCGCGTCTCGTTCAGACTCCCCACCGTCGTCAACACCACCCCGGCCCGAATCTGCTTCTCCTCCGCAAACGCCGCCAAACTCCGCAGCAAATCCTGCCCCGGCCGCAGCCGCAAAACGTGAACCCGCATCGCCCCCGTCGTCGCGCTCTCCCGCGGCTCCGCCCCGAACACGCAAGCCATCAACCCCACCCAAACCGCCACCCGCTTCAAGCGAAAATCTCCCGCATCCGCCGCGCCACAATCTTCTCCTCCCCCGGGTCGTTCATCATAAACGTCAGCTCAATTCCCTTCCCCTCCGGCCCGCTCAACGCCGCAATCCGAGGCTCTCCGTCCATCAATTTTTTCACCACCGCCGCCGACGTCAGCCCACGCCCACCCTCATCCCAATTCGCAATCACCCGGTGCACCTTCCGCCCCCGCTCAAACCGTGCTTTTTCCACCTGCAACCCGGATTTCTTCAACTCGCCCATGACGTAATCCGCCTGGCGCGCATACTCCCGGTCCATCGCCGCGAAGTCCAATTTCGAGTACTTCTCCAACGCCGCCAACAACCCGATCATCTCTTCCTTGTTTACCTTCATCGCCCGCCCATTCGAATCCGAATGCGGACTCGAATTCAGCCACGCCGCCCGCAACAAATCCTTCCGCCCCGCCAACACTCCCGTGCTCTGCGGCCCGCGAATATGCTTGCCCCCGCTAAACGCAATCAGGTCCACACCCGTCGCCGCCACCCGCGGAATGTTATCCCACGACGGCAGCAGATTCGCCGCGTCAATCAACACCGGCACCCCCGCCTTCTTCGCAATGGCCACGCATTCCGCCAGCGGCACCGGCGTCTCCCACGCCCAATCCCCGCGCGTCCCGCCCAAATAATAGATCATCGCCGTCTGCGGACCCAGCGCGTTCATGAGCGAATCCCGCGAATCCACATCCACAATCTTCACGCCCGCGCTACGCACCGAATGGTCATATCCATTCCGGTGCGGCTTCTGAATCACCACTTCCGTTTTCATCCCCGTCAGGTCCGGCAGCCGCTGCACCTTCGCCGTATCGGTCCCCGTCAAACACGCATACGTCCCCAACGAAATCGCCCCGCACGTGCCCGACGTAACCAGCGCCGCCTCCGTCCCGCACAGCTTCGCCAGCCGTTCCCCAACGGCGTCCTTCACCTCTTCCAAAACCGCGAAGTCCTTGGCCGCCTCCGCCATCACCGCCTGGATCTCCGGCCACATCTTGGACGCGCCCACCGTCGTCACCGGGCCCATGAAATTCAGGACCGGCCGCAGCCCTAAATCTCCATACACTCCGCGAGGTTTCGCCCCCGCCATTCCCATCGAAGAGAGCGCCGAAAAAAACCATCGCCGGTTAAACATGAACGCATCGTAACACCACTAAATTAGTAACGGGGCGGCTGCATCGCATTGCGTCTCGAATTCCGTCCACGTTGCCGTCATTCTCTACCTCTGTATAGGCCTGCGCAAAGTTTGTGCGCTGAATTGACGTTCGAAGATGTACTAGCGAGAACTACGATGTGCCGCCCCGTCTTTCCAAGGCTCACTAAGGGTGGTCAATGCGATAAGCACCTCCTGCTTCGGGTCTTACTACCGATCCTCCCCGGGAGGATCTTTTTCCTACTGCATCTCCACTTCTTCTGACTGCAGTGTGCTCCCGTTTTTTGGGGCTGTCAAGATGAAATAATAGCGAAATCAATGCGCACCTTAGCCCTTGTTTACTTAGTGCTTCCCGTCCTCCTGGCACAGCCCGCGGCCCAGAAAAAACAGGCCGCCCCGCCACCCATCGTGCCCAAGACCGAAGAGCTCGCCACCCTCAAATCCAAGGTCGATGAACTCGACAAACTCCTCCAATCCGCCGCCGCCAAAAAGCCCAATCCCGACCACCTCACCGACGTCGAAGTCTACTCCAAAGCCGGCCACTTCCTCCTCGAGTTTCCCCAGACATTCTTCACCCAGGCCGGTATCGATCAATCGATGACCGTCCTCGACGAAGGCCTCGCCCGCGCCCGCCAACTCACTCAAAGCCAGGCCCCCTGGGCCGCCCCCGAAGGCCGCAAAATCCTCGCCTACCGCTCCGCCCTCGATGGCTCCGTCCAACCCTACGGCCTCACCCTCCCGCCCAACTACGACCCCGCCAAACCCGCACGCCTCTACGTCTGGCTCCACGGCCGCAATCAGGTCCTCACCGAATCCACGTTCCTCGCCACGTTCCCCAAACCCAACAAGGGCCTCACCTATGCCGCCGCCGACAACGGCCAAATCGTCCTCGACTGCTACGGCCGCTGGAACAACGCCAACCACTGGGCCGGCGAAGTCGACGTCTTCGAAGCCATCGCCGATGTCAGCCGCCGCTTCAAGATCGATAAGAACCGCATCATCCTCCGCGGCTTCTCCTTGGGCGGCGCCGGCGCCTGGCACATCGCCCTCCAATACCCCAGCTTCTTCGCCGCCGCTGAAATCGGCGCCGGCACCTACCCCCGCCGCGCCTATCTCGACGGTTTCCCCGACTATCAGAAACGTCCCCTCCGCATCTGGGAAAACATCCTCGACTGGTCTTTGAACGCGTTCAACATTCCCATCGCCGCCCACGATGGCGACAGCGATTCCGGCGCCTCCGGCCTCCCCCCCGAACCCGGAGTCCCCCACCGCGGCCAGCTCGAATCCTCCCTCCGTGTCCGCGCCCAACTTGCCAAAGAGGGCTTCCCCTCCGAAGGCACGCCCAACAACCTCAAAGCCAAGGGCACGCCGTCCATCTTCCTCATCTCCGAAAACACCGGCCACAGCATCAGCCCGCTGGTTCGTTCCCAGGTCGACGCCTTCCTCAAGGAACACGGCGACCGCGGCCTCGTCTCGCCCGACGAAGTGAAATTCGTGACGTTCACCACCCGCTACAACACCGCCCACTGGGTCACCGTCGACGCGCTCGAAAAACACTACGAGCGATCCGAACTCTTCGCCCGTCGCGATGCCATCCGCGCCCACGTCACCGTCAACACAAAGAACCTCACCCACTTCACCCTCCGCGAAATGGGCGCCGCCAAAGAACTGACGATCGACGGCCAAACCCTGAAAATCCGCCCC
>CANIFK010000647.1 GCA_947466555.1 Acidobacteriota bacterium
GCCCCCGTGGCACCCCTGGCAAGCCTGCTCGTAGGTCTTCTGTCCAGCCGCCACCGCCTCCGGTTTCCCCGCCAGCGGGTTCTTTTCCCTTTCCGGAGTATGCTCCTGCGCGCCCACGGTCAGGGCCATCAAAAACAAAGGCAAAAAAGAGCGGTTCATAATCTCGCTAACCATCATATCCCCCACCCAGACACTTCCTAGGTGACTGTCACCGCGGAATTATCCGACCACTTTCCCTCACCGTACCCGCGCCGCCACTTCCGGATAATCCGTCTCAATAATCCGCGCCCCCATCCGGATCACCTCCCGCATCGTCGCCTCGTTATCCCGCGCGCCCAATATCGTCACCGAAACCCGCGCCCCCGCCGCCCGCACCGCCGCCACATACTCCGGCTCTGCCAACTGCGCCAAACTCAGCCGCACCGTCCGAGCCCGCAACAACCGGCACGCCTCCCCCACATCCGCCACCGACGTCACCTTCGGCATCGTATCCACCCCCGGCAACAGCGCCACGAACCGCGCCAACCGCTCCCGAGGCCCCTCAATCACCACCCGGTCCACCATCCCCGCCCGCCGGATCTCCCCAGCAATCGCCTCCACCGTCGCGGCTTTATGGTCAACATCAATCCGCACCCCCCGCCGCTTCCCCCACCGCAGCGCCTCGGCAAACGTTGGCACCCGCGGCCGCAGCCGCCGCACGTCCCGCAACGTCAACTCCGCCACCGCGCCCCGCCCATCCGTCGTCCGGTCCACCGTCCCATCGTGCATCAGCACCAACGCCCCATCCCGCGTCGTCCGCACGTCCAACTCCACCAAATCCGCCCCCGCCTCCGCCGCCCGCTCATACGCCAACAAAGTGTTCTCCGGCGCCATCCGCATCGCGCCGCGGTGGGCCGAAATCCATACCGGATCCGGCCCCGCCCCGAGCGCCAGCGCGAAAAAAGAACGCCGTCTCACTTCACAGGCGAATACGCCGCGGCCTTGTACAGCGCCACTTTGAAGAATGCATTGATCTGCCCATGCTCGGCAACCGACGCCGTCCGCACCCGGATCCATTCCTCATCCGCCTGGAACTTCGCCCACGCCGCCTCCCGCGCCCCTAAAGAATCAAACGGCGTGAAATAAACCAAATTCGGCATCATCTGCCCAAACAGCGCCGACGTGTACAACACCGGATGAATCCCGCAGCGATGGAAGATCGCAATCTCCGGATTCTCAAACCGCTCATGCAGCGCATGCAACTGCCGCCACGTCGGGGCATGATACACCCGCAGCTCAAACACCCGCGGCTTCTCCCCGCCCGCCTCCAACACCGGCGAATACGGCGTCCCTTCCAGCAACGACTGCGTGAAGTGCTCATACGGCGGTTCCGCGTGGTCTTCCCAATACTCCAACGCCGCCCGCATATCCGGGTCCGACCGCATCGATAGCCGCGCCTGCTGCCACTGCGCAAACGAGTCCCACTCCGCCACCACCGCCACCTGCGGCATGTGTTCCGTCACCACCCCGTCCAGCACCAGCGCGGATTTGGACCCGGTCAGCCGCGTATACGCCGGCAGCCACGCCTCCTCCAGCCACCCATGCAGCCGCCCGGCCTGGCTCGAATTCTTCAGGAAGTACTGCTCAAATGTGTACAGCTTGGTCGACACGTTGTTCATGTGAATAATGGTGGACCCGTCCGCGCGTTCACAGAAAACGACACAGCCGAATCATAATGAACAGAGTACCGTCATGAGGGTCCCCTTTGCCGCAAGAATCCTGGCAGCCGCGTTTTGCCTCCCCGCAACCTACGCTGCCGACTACCGCCCCCCCGCCGGTACCCGCCAGGTCGTAAAGCGTCCCGGCGGCGAGTCCATCCTCCCCGGCGGCCGCTTCACCGCCCCCCTCGGCCGCCAATTCCAAACTGGCCCCGGCCCCTGGGGCCTCGCCATCGCCCCCAACGGCAAACGCGTCGTCTCCGCCGATGGCGGCTCCCGCGGTTTCTCCCTCACCCTCCTCGATAACAAGTCCGGCTCCTGGCGCGTCGAACGCCGCGAAGCCACCAACAAGAAGGCGGACGAACCCGAAGACGCCGACGACTTCCGCTCCATCTTCATGGGCCTTGCCTTCGAAAACAACGACGACGTCTACGCCAGCGAAGGCAACTCCGGCCGTGTCCGTCTCCTCGATATCGCCACCGGCAAACGCAAACAGCTCTACAACCTCAACGCCGACGGCTTCTCCGACTCCTACACCGGCGACATCGCCCACGACGCCAAACGCCACCTCCTCTACGTCGTCGATCAAGCCAACTTCCGCGTCGCCGTCATCGATACCCGCAAACAGCGCATCGTCGCCAACGTCCGCACCGGCCGCCTCCCCTTCGCCATCACCCTCTCCCCCGATGGCAAACGCGCCTACGTCACCAACATCGGCATGTTCGAATACAGCGCCATCCCCGGCGCCTCGAAAGACGACCCCCGCAACACCGGCCTGCCCTTCTCCGCCTTCGGTTTCCCGTCCAAAGAATCCGAACAAGGCGTCGAACGAACCAACGCCACCGGCCAAACGGTCAAGATCCCCGGCCTCGGCAGCCCCAACGTTAAGGAATCGAACTCCCTCACAGTCATCGACGTCGAAGACCCCGCCAACCCCAAAGTTCTCAAGTTCATCCCCACCGGCCTCCCCTTCGGCCAGGGCACCCACGGCGGCTCCAGCCCCAGTGCCGTCGCCGCCCACGACACTCACATCTACGTTGCCAACGGCCACAACGACTCCATCACCGTCATCAACGCCAAATCCCTCGAAGTCGAAGACCAGATCCTCCTCCGCATCCCCGGCCTCGAAAACCTCCGCGGCATCCTCCCCACCGGCCTCGCCATCGACGGCCACACCCTCTACGTCGCCGAAGCCGGCATCAACGCCCTCGGCGTCATCGATCTCAAAACCAAAAAGCACATCGCCCACCTCCCCGCCGGCTGGTTCCCCACTCGCATCGCCATCCACGACGGAACGATGTACGTCACCAACGCCAAGGGCAACGGCACCGGCCCCAACGCCAGCATGACCAAGGCCTTCGACAACAGCTTCATCACCGATCAGCGCCGCGGCACCGTCTCCATCTACCCCGTCCCCGATCCGGCCGATTACCCCAAACACACCGCCCGCGTCCTCCAGCTCAATGGCTTCGATAAACCCGTCGCCCCCGCCAAACCTCCCGAAGCCATCGAATACGTCGTCATGATCGTCAAGGAAAACCGGACCTTCGACGAAGTCTTCGGCGACATCGTCTCCGCCTCCAACGCCCCCGTCAACGGCGCCTGGGACCTCGCCCGCTTCGGCCAATACGCCGTCGTCACCCCCGAACGCGGCGCTCTCCAAAGCCGCGTATCTCTCAAAAACGCCGCCATCACCCCCAACCACCGCGCCCTCACCGAACAGTTCGCCTTCTCCGACAACTTCTACGCCGATAGCGAAGTCTCCGTCGACGGCCACCACTGGCTCACCGGTTCCTACCCCAACGCCTGGACCGAATCCACCCTCATGGCCGCCTACGGGGGCCAGAAAAACTTCCGCTTCCCCACCTCCGCCCCCGGCCGCCTCCTCTTCACCGGCAGCAACAGCTCCGTCCACCCCGAAGAGCAGCTCGAAGCCGGCGCCCTCTGGCACCATCTCGAACGCAACAACATCCCCTTCCGCAACTTCGGCGAAGGCTTCGAACTCGCCGGCATCGACGAAGGCCCCGGCCTCAAACCCACCGGCGCCCGCTTCCTGACCAACGTCCCCATGCCGGACCCCCTCTTCCGCAACACCTCCCGCGATTACCCCGGCTACAACACCAACATCCCCGACCAGTTCCGCGCCAACGTCTTCATCAGCGAAATGGAGAAGCGCTACATCCTCGGC
>CANIFK010000648.1 GCA_947466555.1 Acidobacteriota bacterium
CCCGCCACTGGCAGGTGGCCCTCAACAACAACGAATACTTCCAAATCGAACGCCTCGGCACCTGGCACTTCCGCCTCCGCGACGTCCTCCCGGAGCCCAACCCCGCCTGCCAGTCCGACGACACCTACCCCTGGCGCACCTCCATGTTCTAAAGGCGCCCCTCCTTTTTCAATAAACTCATCCATCTCTCCGCCGCCTCATGGTTCGGCCCGCGCGGGGTCTTTAGAAAGGTGCGCAAATCCGCCACGCACTCCCGGAACTCATCGTGCCGGCAGTGCCACTCGGCCGTCGCCAACAGCGCCCGCGGCACCTCCTTCGCCGCCGCCCGCAGCGCCGCCAACCCCTCCTCCGTCCGCTTGTTCTGCTGCAACAGCGCCAACCCCGCCACATACGAAGCCTTCCCCGAATCGGGCTCCAACAGCAACGCCCGCCGCGCCGCCTCCTCCGCCCCCGTCGCATCCCGCAAAAACAACAGCGCCAACCCTAAATTGGACTGCACCATCCCGCTATTCGCATCAATCGCCAGCGCCCGCCGGAACGCCTCCGCCGCACCGCCGTAATTGCCCATCTGCAGCCGCCGCGACCCCAAATTATTCCACGCCTCAAACCACTGCGGATCGGCCTCCAAAGCCCGTTCCAGCTGAGCTACCGAATCCGGCAACTTCCCATCGGCCAGCAGCGAATCCGCCGTTCGCGCGAACTTCTTCGCGTCTTTCCCCGGCTTGTGCGCCAGCCGCAACAGGCTGATCGGTCCCGCCGGCCGCGGCCTGGCCGTATCGGACTTTGGCAACCGCAACTCCACCGGCTGCCCCGTCCGGAACTGCACATGTTCACTCATCACCCGGTCCCCGTGCCGCGTCACCACGCGTAGCTCATAGTAATGGGTCGGCGCCGCATTTACCGTGAACGTACCGTCCCGGTTCACCGGGGCCCGGTCCACCATCAGGTGTGCCGAGCCCTCATACAGCTCCACCCAGAGATGATCCGGGGAACTGTCGGAAATCACCTTTCCCTCCTGCCGCGACGCAGCCGTCTGGGCCAGCGCCATCAGCGAAAAAACCAATAAAGACACGACTCCTGTTCGTATAGACACGAGTAGGCAAGCCTCCGATTTCGTTATGAATTTCGAGCGATGGAAGGTCTACGCGGCGATCAGTTTCCCGCTTGGGAAATGGGTTTGTATGAGCCAGCGAACCTGGGATTGCTCAAACGGAGGGGCGAAGTAGTCGATGGCGCCAAGCTCTATGGCTTCGAGCCACTCCTGCTCTTCAGGCAACCGGCTCACGGCGATCACACGTTGTCGTGCCATCCCGCCCGCTGCGGCCGCCAGGACTTGCTGCAATACGTTGCGCGATGCGGGGCAGAAGACCAGGTCATACTGGCTCCAATCCACCGCTTCCGGGGCAACTCCTTCTTCGATCGCCGGGACCAGCCGTGCCGTTATCAACGCGTCGCGGAGCTCACAAAGCAGGTCTTCATGTAGCTCGTACAACAGGATGCGTATCGACAATGACTCTCCTTTGTTATTACATCCGGTGGCGATGAATCCCGGATGAAACCAGCATGAACATAGTGTTCTCTGACTGGGAGAGAAGGTGCGGTACGGACCGCCTACTCTTTTACTCTACGGACGAAACCGCAGAACATCCAATCGAAAAAACTTATGGTGACGATTGGCGCCTCGTCTAGGGATTCGGCTGATAAACTAGGAGGAATATGGCAGCAAGTCCTCGACGCAAATCCGTAGCCGCAAATGTAGGCGGGGTGAAGGTGGGTGGTGGCAATCCGATCGTCGTCCAATCGATGACCAATACCGACACCGCCGACGTCCAGTCCACCGTCAATCAGGTCATGGCCCTCGCCCAGGCCGGCTCAGAAATCGTCCGCGTCACAGTCAACACCGAAGAGGCCGCCGCCGCCGTTCCCAAGATCGTCGACACGCTCGCCATGTTCGGCGTCCGCGTCCCCATCGTCGGCGACTTCCACTACAACGGCCATCAGCTGTTGAAGAAGTACCCCGCCTGCGCCCAGGCCCTTGCCAAGTACAGAATTAACCCCGGCAACGTCAATATCGGCAAGAAGCACGACGACAACTTCCGCGCCATGATCGAGGTGGCCGTCGAGAACAACAAGCCCGTCCGCATCGGCGTCAACTGGGGCTCGCTCGACGCGGCTCTCCTCACCCGCATGATGGACGAGAATTCGAAGTTGCCCGACCCGCTCGACGCCAAGACCGTCATGATGAACGCCATGGTCGTCTCGGCTCTCGAAAGCGCCGCCGCCGCCGAACGCCACGGCCTCGCCCACGACATGATCCTGCTCAGCGCCAAAGTCAGCGGTGTCCAGGATCTCATTACTGTCTACCGCATGCTCGCCGCCCAGTGCGATTACCCATTGCACTTGGGCCTCACCGAAGCCGGCCTGGGTTCAAAAGGCATCGTCGCCACCACCGCCGCCATCGGCGTGTTGCTGCAGGAAGGAATCGGCGACACCATCCGCGCCAGCCTCACCCCGCTCCCCAACGGTGACCGCACCGAAGAAGTCATCGTCAGCCAGCAGATCCTGCAGTCGCTCGAACTCCGCAGCTTCACCCCGCAGGTCACCGCCTGCCCCGGCTGCGGCCGAACGACCTCGACCTTCTTCCAACAGATGGCCGACGACATCCAGACCTACCTGCGCACCCAAATGCCCGTGTGGAAGGAACGCCACCCCGGCGTCGAAGAGATGAAGGTAGCGGTGATGGGCTGCATCGTCAACGGCCCCGGCGAAAGCAAGCACGCCAACCTCGGCATCTCCCTCCCCGGCACGTTCGAAGAACCGGTAGCGCCCGTATACGTCGACGGCAAGCTGAAGGTGACCCTCCGCGGCGACAACATCGTCCCCGAGTTCATCCAGATGCTGAACGCCTACGTTGAAAGCCACTACACCGCCGAAGTCCCGGTCAGCTAACACTGTCAGGCCTGGTCGCTGATTGCTGTCACCCGCCAGTCCCCACCCCACCGGGGACATGGCGGGCAGAACCCCCCAATAAAATTCGGCCCATAACCGAACCACAGCCGTGTACCCCAAGACGCGAAACCACCCGCGAATAGGAGGACTCAACTCCCCCGGGAGTAAATCACTCCCGCCGGAACTCCAAATTCCACAACCGCTCCCGATGCAGCCGCAGCCCCTGCGCCCCGAACTCCAATAGCCAAGGCCCAACCGCAAACCGGTCACGCGCCACCGCCTCCAGCGGAATACGCCAACCCGCCGCCGTTGTCAGAACCAGCCGCCCCTCCGCCACTACGAACTCCCACCGCACCCCCAACTCATCGTTCCGATACCGCCCCACATACCCATCCGCCCCCGTAAAAGCCAACTCCTCCCCCACCATCCGGCGAAACCGCGTCATCCGGTCCCCTGCAAACCCAACGTCCACCCCATCGCGCCCCCGCCGCCGCAAAACCAACAACCCCGGCCGCGCATACTCCGCCCCACCCAACGACACACTCTCCCGCCGCACCGTCATCACAAAACCCTGCCGCGAAATCCACTTCCCCTCCAACCCCCGTCCCGCCGGAACCAAAGGCGCCCGCCCACCAGCTCCCAAATAAACATCGGCAATCTGTCGCGACATCTCCGTCGCGCTCACAGAACTCCCCTCACAAAGGCAAACCACCGACAGCCGCTCCCCCGGAAAATGGACCACT
Organism: Acidobacteriota bacterium; assembly: GCA_947466555.1. GTDB lineage: Bacteria > Acidobacteriota > Terriglobia > Bryobacterales > Bryobacteraceae. Next base: position 3,693 of record CANIFK010000648.1, read on the forward strand.
TCGGCGCTGAACCCCGCCGCCACCCCATTGTGCGAAATCGTCCGATGCCCACGATACCGCCCCCAAAACAACCCCGACGCATGAGCCAACCTCTCCCCGGACCGCAACCGCCCCCGCACCTGAATCCGCCGCAACACCGCCGCGTCCGGCCTTTCCAACCGCCCCACCCACCCCAGCA
>CANIFK010000649.1 GCA_947466555.1 Acidobacteriota bacterium
AAATACCCTCGTCACTCTCCTCCAATCGGCCCCCGTCGACGTGACATTCTCCGTCCCCGAAAACCTCCTCCCGCAGGTCCGCAAATACCAGGCCGAACGGCCCATGGCCATCACCGCCCTCGCCGAAGGCAACCGCGTCTCCACCGGCACGCTGACCTTCATCGATAGCGCCGTCGACACCTCCACCGGCGCCATCAAACTCAAAGCCCGCTTCACCAATACCGACCGCGTTCTCTGGCCCGGACAGTTCGTCAACGTCCGCGCCCGCCTTAGCGTCGAAGCCGCCCGCGTACTCGTCAACGCCCAGGCCGTCCAAACCGGTCCCCGCGGCAAATTCGTCTGGGTGCTGAACAAAGCGGAGAACACCGTCGCCATTCGCGACGTCGCCGTACTTCGCCTCTACACCCCCGCCGGCCAGCCCGAACAGGCCGTCATCGGCTCCGGCCTGAACGCCGGCGAAAGCGTCATCTCCGAAGGCCAGAAACGCCTCGCCCCCAACACGAAAGTCCGCGTCCTCCCGCCCGGCGCCGCCACGGCCAACTGACGCCATGTCCATCACAGATTTCTTCATCCGCCGCTCCGTCACTACCACCCTGCTCATGGCGGGCATCCTCGGCTTCGGCCTCATCAGCTACTTCGACCTCCCCGTCAGCGATCTCCCGCCCGTCGAATACCCCACCATCCAGGTCACCGCCAACCTCCCCGGCGCCAACCCCGACATCATGGCCTCCGCCGTCGCCACGCCGCTTGAAAAGGCGTTCTCCAACATCGCCGGCGTGGACTCCATGTCCTCCACCTCCACCAACGCCACCACCACCATCACCCTCCAGTTCGATTTCTCCCGCACCATCGACGCCGCCTCCCTCGACGTCCAATCGGCCATCTCCCGCGCCACCGGCGAACTGCCCCGCAGCATGCAGTCCCCGCCCTCATTCCGCAAGGTCAATCCCGCCTCCCGCCCCGTCCTCTTCCTCGCCCTGACGTCGGAGACCATGACGCTCGCCGCGCTCAATGAATACGCGGAGGACATGATCGGCCGCCGTATCTCCATGATCAACGGCGTCGCGCAAATCAACGTCTTCGGCGCCCAGAAATACGCCGTCCGCGTCGAAGTCGATCCGGACCGAATGGCCACCCGCCAGGTCGCCCTCGAAGACATCCGCGCCGCCTTCGCCCAGCAAAACGTCAACCTGCCCGCCGGCTCCATGCACGGCGTCACCAAAGCGTACACAGTCCAGTCCAACAGCCAGCTCACCGCCTCCGATCAGTTCAAACCCATGATCATCGCCTACCGCAACGGCAACCCCGTGCGGCTGGAAGACGTCGCCACCGTGCGCGATTCAGTGGCCTTTGAACGCTCCGTCTTCTGGGTCAACGGCAAGTCCGGCATGATCGTCGCCGTGCAAAAGCAGCCCGACGCCAACACCGTCGAAGTCGTCGACGCCGTCAAACGCCAACTTCCCTCCCTCCGCCAGAACATGCCCGCCGGCATCAATCTCGATGTCGAATTCGACGCCTCCCGCAACATCCGCGAATCCATCGAAGACGTTAAATTCACCCTCTATCTCACCATCGGCCTCGTCATCCTCGTCATCTTCGTTTTCCTCCGCAACGTCTCGGCCACGATGATCCCCGCCATCGCCGTCCCGCTCTCCCTCCTCGGCACCTTCGCCTGCATGAAGATCCTCGGCTTCTCCATCGACACGCTCTCCATGATGGCCATGACCCTCTCGGTCGGCTTCGTCGTCGATGACGCCATCGTCATGCTGGAGAACATCGTCCGCCACATGGAAATGGGCAAAACCCGCATGCAGGCCGCCTACGAAGGCGCCCGCGAAATCGGCTTCACCATCATCTCCATGACGATCTCGCTCGTCGCCGTCTTCATCCCCGTCCTCTTCCTCGATGGCATCATCGGCCGCCTGCTCCGCGAATTCTCCGTCACCATCGCCGTCGCCGTCCTCATCTCCGGCCTCATCTCGCTCTCCCTCACACCCCTGCTCTGCAGCCGTTTTCTAAAGCACGATCACGAACACGGCAAGCTCTTCTACATGGTCGAGAGCTTCTTCACCGGCATGAACAACCTCTACCGGAACACGCTGCACTTCGTCCTCCGCCACCGTTTCGTCACGCTGGTACTGACGATCGCCCTCACCGTCGTCACCGGCTGGCTCTTCGTCACCATGCCCAAGAGCTTCGTCCCCACCGTAGACCAGGGCATGGTCTTCGGCGGCACCGAAGCCGCCCAGGATACCTCGTTCGAAGAGATGATCCGCCTGCAAAAACAGGTCATGGGAATCGTGCAAAAGAACCCGTGGGTCAGCCAGTTCGGCACCGGCGCCACCGGCCAGAATACCGGCTTCCTCTTCATCCACTTCAAACACGAAAAGCGTCCCCACGCCACCGCCATCGTCGCCGACCTGCAGAAGCAGTTCGCCCAAATCCCCGGCTTCAACGTCTTCCTCCAGCCCCCGCCGCTGCTCACCCTCGGCCAGAATGAATCGCGCTATCAATACTCCGTCGCGCTGCAGGATGCCGATACCGCCGCCCTCTACCAGTGGGCGCCCAAACTCGAAGCCAAGCTCCGCACACTCCCCATCCTCGCCGACGTCTACAGCGATCTCCAACTCAACAACCCGCGCGTTAACGTCGATATCGATCGCGACCGCGCCCTCGCCCTGGGCGTCACTCCCGAACAAATCGCCAACACCCTCTACGACGCCTACGGCAACCGCCGCGTCTCCACCATCAGCGCCCCGGCCAACGAATACGACGTCGTCATGGAAGTCCTCCCCCAGTTCCGCAAGGACCCCGCCGGCCTATCCAAACTCTACGTCCGCTCCAAAACCGACAAGCTCGTCCCGCTCTCCTCCGTAGTCCGCGAGCGCCAGGGCGTCGCCCCGCTCAGCGTCAACCACATCGGCCAGCTCCCCGCCGTCAACCTCCAGTTCAACGCCAAGGTCGGCGTCTCGCTCAGCGAAGTGACCGAGAAGGTGGATGAAGCCGCGAAGGAAATCGGCCTGCCCGACACGATGTCGTTCACCTACCAGGGCACCGCCTCGGCCTTCCAGAAATCAGTCGGCGGTCTGGCCATCCTCTTGGGCATCGCCATCCTGGTCATCTACCTCGTCCTGGGCGTGCTCTACGAAAGCTTCGTCCACCCCATCACCATCCTCTCCGGCCTCCCCTCGGCCGGCCTCGGCGCCCTCATCACGCTCCTCCTCTTCAAGGACGATCTCAACCTCTTCAGCTTCGTCGGCATCATCCTGTTAATCGGTATCGTGAAGAAAAACGCCATCATGATGGTCGATTTCGCCATCCTCGCCCGCAACGACGGCCACTCCGCCGAAGACGCCATCTTCGAAGGCTGCATGCAGCGCTTCCGCCCCATCATGATGACCACCATGTGCGCCCTGCTCGGCACACTGCCCATCGCCGTCGGCTACGGCGCGGGCGGCGAAGCCCGGCGCCCGCTCGGCCTCGCCGTCGTCGGCGGCCTCATCGTCTCCCAACTCCTAACGCTCTACATCACCCCGGTCATCTACCTCTACCTCGAAAAGATGAAACCCGTGCCAAGCACCAATTTAATCTTTTCCCCGGAAAACCCTGAGCCAAAACACCTCTAAACGGCCATTTCCACCCCCAAAGCGGCGAAAACCCGCCCAATCCCCCTCCCAAAGATTAAATTGGTGCCAGGCACCAATTTAATCTTTCGCCAATCGCCGCATCTCCCATAACTCCCGCGGTGTCCGCGAAAGCAGCGGCGCAATCGCCAGCATCCCCGTCCGCCCAATACTCTTCTCCAAATACGACAACTCCATCAACTGCGCGTCAATCTCCGGGTCCGGCGGCATCTTCACCCCCACC
>CANIFK010000650.1 GCA_947466555.1 Acidobacteriota bacterium
GATCGTGTTCCGCGCGTCGCCACCCTTCGGATTCAGCATCATCAACATCCGCCAGTCCATCCCCTGCACCGGCGTCATCATCGCCTGCAGCGCGTACGCCCGGCTGTCAGCCTCTTTCCGCTCGTTGTCGGTCTTCTGATCCGTCAACGCCGCCCGCTGCGTCTCCAGCGCGATCTGCGCCTCCAACTCCCGCTCCTGCAACTCCCGCCGCTTGGTCTGCACCAGCAACTCGGTCTGCAACTCGTTCTCCTTCAACCGCCGTTCCAACTCAATCGCCGAATTCCGCCGCGCATACAGCGCCTCATCCGCATTCCGGTTCAACGCCTCCCGCGCCTCGGCCTCCAACGCCTTCCCCATCTCCGGCGTCGGCTTCAGCGACAGAATCGCCAAATTCAAAATCTCCACGCCTAACTGCACCGTCTCCGAACTCCCGTTCAGCCGGTCCATCACCCGCGCCGCCAGCACGTCCCCGTGTACCAGCGCCTCCCGCAGCGGCAATCCCTGGATCTCGCCCCGCACCAGCGTCTGCAGCGCATACACCAACCGCTCCGGCAGCTTCTGGTACGCGTCCGAACAATACCGCCCCTTCGCGTCGACCGTGAAGTCCAACATCGCCGCCGCCTTCTTCGGCTCCCGGATGCGGTACGTCATCTGCCCCTGCACGGTGAGAGTCTGGAAATCGACGGTCGGCTCATTGAAAACAAAGGGAATATTGGCGCTAGCCACCGGCACCGAAACAATCGTCGCCGACGGCGCGAAGTAGAAGAACGAAAGCCCCGCCCCCTCCCGCACCAGCCGCCCCTGCGAAAAGTGCAGCACGTAATCCGTCGGATTCGCTTTCCTATAGGTGATTCCAAACATGTCTTTCTCCTTAAGTGTCTATCTGACACCAGAATAGTGTTGGAGCGACACTTAGTCAAGAGAAAACAACAACGCCCCACCTCCGCGATCAGGAACCGCTCAGCGCCCCAAGGTCCCCAACAACCGCACCGCCTCCGCCTGGCCCGGACTCACCCGCAGCAAGGCGCGCAGCGTTTCCCGGGCCTCGCCCGCCCGGTTCATCTTCACGTAGAGAGTGGCCAGATTCATATATCCGCCCACCTCCCGGGGCGCCAGTTCAATCGCCTTCCGGAACGCCGCCTCACCCTTCCCGGTCGCCCCGGTCTCGACGTACAAGATCCCCAGATTGTTCGCCAGCTTGGCGGAATCTCCCTGCCGCTCGCGCACCGCCTCAAACTCATGCAACGCCGGGCCGAACTCCCCGCCCGCCGCCAACGCCGAGGCCCAGTTGTAGCGGTAACCCGCGTTCTCCGGATCCGCCCGCACGGCCGCCGCGAAGCGGTCCCGTGCACCCGCCACGTCCTGACCCGCAAACAGCACCGACCCCAACCCGTTCAGCGCCATCGCATCGTCGGGCGACTTCGCCAACACCTTCTCGAACGCCACCTTCGCCTCGCCGTTCCGTCCCTGCCGCAACCGCAGACTCCCCAGATTGGCCAGCACATCGTCCTCGTGCTCCCCACTTCCGAGCGCCGCCACCAACAGCTTCTCCGCCCGCGCCAGATCCCCACTCTCCGACAAAACACCCGCGTAATTGTTCATCGCCTCCCGCGAGGCATTCCCCTTCCGCAGGGCCAGTTCAAAGTACCGCGCGCTCTCCGCCGGCAACCCGCTCTCAGCCAGCGCCGTCGCCAGCTCAACGGGATTGCGCTTCGGCCGCTCTCCCAGCCACCGCCCCGCGAAAGGAAACGAGCGGCGAGCCGCCGGAGCGATGGCCGCGTCAGCCGCCAACTGCTCCGTAGCCGTCATGCCCGAATACACCTTCAGCACCCGCCCGCTCTCATCCAGCAGAAAACTCGTCGGCAGTCCAATATCCCGCCGCCGGTCAAACAGGTGCCGGTGGAACAGGTTCCACGCCGTCATCTCGTTCGCCGATGGCCGCACCACCGCAAACGCGGAAGCCGGCGGCCGTTGGCTCGCATCCTCATCCACCACCGCGATCACCACCCGCAACCCCGCCGCCGCCAGCCGCCGCGATCCCGCAGCCGACGTCCATTCCTTAAACTCCTCCCGGCACGGCGGGCACCACGATCCCCAGAAGTTCAACAGCGTCAACCGCCCCGGACTCCCAGCCACCCCACGCATCGCCGGCGCCGGCACCGGCTCCACCAGCCAAATCGACGGCGTCCGCTCGTCCTTCTGCGCCGTCCGCGGCAACGCCGCCCCGGCAACCAACGGCTCGAACCGCCCGCCCCCCTCCACCACCCGGAACGTCCCCGTCCCCGGAATATCGGCCAGCGTCTCCTCCCCGCCCCCAGGCCAGCGGATGGTCAGCCGTTGTGCCCGTTCCCCAGCCAGCAGCGCGAAATGCAGCCGCCGTGAACTCTCCGTCAGATACCCCGATCCCGCCTGCACCAGCCGCAGTAACTTCCGCCCCGTCGACGTCTCCATCACCGCCGTAGCCCCAATGGCATCCCGATTCGACCGGCCCGATCCGCGCAACTCCACCATCACCGCCGCCGCGGCCGCAACCCCGTTCTCCATCACCCGCACCCGCGGCGCCGTCCGCGACGCTTCCACGATGTCCAACGCCCCATCGCCGTTCAAATCCAGCGTCACAAAGCCCCGCCCATCGCCGGCCGAATCGAGCCCTGTCACATACGACGCATCCGTGAACGTGCCGTCACCCGAGTTGTGATAACAGACGTCGCGCTCCCGCCCGCTCCACGACCCGTCCGATCGAATCAGCAGATTCACCGCCCGCCATGCTTCCCGGTACGCGCGGGAGCCCGTCAGCTTCTGAGGAGTTCGCGACACGACCTGCCGCCAGAAGAAGCTTCACAAATCGTGAGTGTCCGGCCCAGTAATGTAGCCGTTCTTCACGATCAGGTCCAGCCGTCCGTCGTTATCGTAATCGGCAAACCCGCTGCCCCAGGCCCACCGCCCGAACTCCACGCCCGCCTTCGCAGAAACGTCCTCAAACGTCCCGTCGCCTTTATTCCGGAACAGCGAATTCCCCTTCGCCTGCCGCTGGAATGCCGCGCGCGCCGCGCCATCGGCCACCTCGGCAAATCCTGGATTCGTCGTCAGCCGCTGCCCCGCGCTCGACCACATATTGCTCACATACAGGTCCAGCCAGCCGTCGCCATCGTAGTCGCCCCACGACGCTGACATCCCCGCCCCCAGATCCTCCACGCCAGCCTTCGCCGCGACATCCTCAAACGTCCCATCCCCCCGGTTCCGGTACAGGTTATTCCGTCCGAAGTCATTGGCGACATACAGGTCCGGCCAACCGTCGCGATCATAATCGGCCCACGACGCCGCAAAGCTGAAACGGTTGTTGTTCACGTTCATCCCGCTCCGCGCCGTCACGTCCTCAAACACCCCGCGCCCGCGATTCCGATACAGGAAATTCGGTGGCCCGTTGGTGGCGTCGTAGTAAGGTGTCGGCGCATCGTACGTCGCACCCGAAGTCCAAAAATCGTAGGCGCAGACATAGATATCCAACAACCCGTCGCGGTCGAAATCCGCTACCGCCGCCGAAGTGAACGACGACGCGCCCGCCCGGAATCCCGCGTCCTGCTTCTTGCTATAGCGCCCCGTACCGTCGTTCACCATCAACGCCAACTGCGTTCCCATCACCAGCAGCAGGTCCTGGTCGCCGTCGTTGTCGAAATCGGCGAAGATCGCCATCGACGTGGCGTCCAACACATCCACCCCCGCCGCCGCCGATACGTCGTCAAACGTGCCGTCGCCGTTATTGCGCAGCAACCGGTTCGGCAGCCCCGCGGGCTGGCTCACATACAGGTCTTCCCGGCCATCCCCGTTGTAGTCCCCCACGGCAATCCCGTTGTGCCCGTA
>CANIFK010000651.1 GCA_947466555.1 Acidobacteriota bacterium
GCCCGTCCGCAACGCCGCCCGCGGCTCTGAGAACGGCTTCTACTCCCCCGGCTCGCTCCTCCGCGCCACGGTCGATACGTCGAACCCCCTCGCCTTCGGCATGCCCAAGGACGCGGTGGTCTTCTCCAACGGCGGCCCCGTAATGGACGTCACCGGCCCGACAGCCAAGTCGGTCGCCAACTTCGTCCGCCGCGACCTGCTCGCCAGCGGCTGGCTCAGCGGTGAACGCTCGGTGCTCGGCAAGAGCATCCTCGTCGAAGCCGCCTACGGCAAGGGCCGGGTGGTGATGTACGGTTTCCGCGTCCAACACCGTGGCCAGCCCTTCGGGACGTTCAAGCTGCTCCTGAACGCCCTCTACCTAGGCTCAGCAAAAAAACAGTAGGCTACTTGCGGTTGCGCCGCATCCGATTGCCCAGCGCAACCGCCAACCCCATGCCGACCAGTGCATAAGTCGACGGCTCCGGAGCGTCGGTCCCAGACGGGGGCGGCGCCACCGCGCCAAATCCATCCAGGTACAGATAGCCCGTGTGACCGGTCGGATTGCAGTCCGCAGCCAGAATAGTCAGCCGGAGGTCATGACCGATCGCATTCAGCGGGAGCGTCAGCTGTTCGATCTGCCACGGTGTCCAAAAGAAGCCAGTAGTGTTAGTGGAGTCGACAAAGCGAGGATCGATGCCCGTCCCATTATTGGCCGCATTGTACTGCCGGACGATCAAGTCCACCGAATCCGTCAGATCCCGAAGCGTGATGATCACCGTCGCTGCATCGTTCGCGCCGTGCGCACCCTCCAGTACCGCCGCCCAGGCGAAGAAGAAGTCCGGCGACGTGTAGTTGTTCACGGTCTGGCTAATGACCGACGCGTACCCGCCGCTCACCGTGTCCTCAACCCTCCAGGAGTAGTTCCCGGAGTAAACCCGGTTCAATTGGTTACCCGTGTTAGGATCCGTTCCTGGCGTCACAATCCCCGAGTGGTTGTTCGCGATCGATGAATTGTAATTGGGTCCCCCAGAGAGAAAGTTGCTCGGTACCAGCTGTCCATTGAGGAGGTTGCCACGATAGCCGCCGCCGACCGTCCAGCCGGTTGCATCGCCCGTTTCGAAATTCCCGTTGACGATGGTGCCACCCCAAACAGTCGCCGTGGCGGCCAAGAGCGCAAGGATCGAGATCCTGTGCAAATTGAAGTTTTGTGTCATGTAGTTGAGCTTCCGCATTAATTGATTTGTCTATTCCGGCGTTTAGAGTCGTAGCAATGCAGCTCGGACCGATAGATGGCCCAACAATATACATTCACGCCGGATGAATAGAGACAATCATTTTATTGCGACATCGTGTATCTGTCTATTACACCGGGAACGAAATGGAGAGTGCTGTAAGTACTGAGTCTCCCAGAACTTCTGTGCTCCAATGGCCAGTCGCTGAAACGAAAATAGCCGCCGGTTTGACCCGGCGGCTGGAGTTTTTACTACCTTCGGAGGAATACAACGAACAAACTTGCAAATTCAGCGGGCGCGGCGGCGCAGCGCGCCGATCATCAACAGGCCTGCACCAAGCAGTACACCGTTCATGGGCTCCGGCGCGGGAATATTCGGAATAGCCGCGGCAAACAGCGTCTGGCTCGTCGACGGACCACCGTCAGGAACCCAGAACGTCACACCAGATGACGAACGGCCGGCACTGGCCGAGAGCATCGTTGTCGCCAGTGTGACCACACGCCCTTCCGTGTCCTCGGTCTTGCGCGCACGCCCGGTCTCCAGGTTGTCCGCATTGTTGTCGAGGATCACTTCCCAAATCGCCAACTGCAGCGCGGACGCCTCCCAGGCTTGCGTGAGCGTCGGGTTATAGGTGTTGTAAAGCCACGCCAGCCTGGGGCCATTGACGAAACTGGCTTCCGGAACCGGAGTGACTCCCGTTGGGCCCAACAGCAGCCACGTCAACGGATCCGCGCAGAACATCAGCGCGGGAACCGTATCATCAAACCGGACGCCAATCTGCCCGGCGGTGATGTCCATGGTATTGCCGTTCAGCTTCAGGTTTAACGATTGGCTGAGGTGCGGGACGGAACTGTCAAAGGTGATGGTATGGGGAATCGCCGGCAATGCGGCGAGGAGTAGTAGGAGCAAATGCTTCATGCCCCTGACAATGCACGCCGCTCGCCAACGCTAAGCGATTGATAACACTAGCGACAGTTCCAAATTGGGACGGTTTAGGTGAGCCGAATTGAAACCGGATCCCAATTTATGGCAGTCTGCTTCTCCAGGCTCAGGTTCACGGCCAGACTCGGTCCCGCCGTGCGCGAACCGAACGTCGAATCCTCGAAGAACCCCTTCCTCGTCTTCAGGGCCGTCACCCAGTTCTGGATGTGATCGACGTGCGCATTGTGGCTCCGCGGCGGCGTGTAGCGCTCCGTGCCATCTGGCCGCATGCCATCCGGCGTCGGCTTCTGCGTGGGATACTTCTTCCGGTAGTCGGCCAGGATCTTCTTCTGCGTAGCCTTGTCGAAGTTGTCGAGCGTCATGCCGGGCTCGGCTTCCCGCGGCTTTCGGTCAAGCGTCACGCCGCCCATGGTCACTTCCATCGTGCCCTCGGAACCCACGAACTTCAGCCCAAACCGCTCCGGCGGCGCCGCCCCGCTGGCCAGGTTAACCCGCAGCGCAAAGGTGAACTCGGAGTGCTTCGCCGTCTTCGGATAGTCCATCAGCGCCAGCACAACGTCATAAGCATCGCGCCCGTCTTTCCAATACCGAACGCCACCGGTCGCATAGATCCGGTTCGGCCCCAGTGACCCGGTCGCGACGTGCAACCCGGTCAGCAGGTGCACAAACAGGTCGCCGCTCACACCAGTGCCATAGTCGCGGTAGTTCCGCCAGCGGAACAGCCGAATCGGATCAAACGGGTGCTTCGGCGCATTGCCCAGAAAACGATCCCAGTCGATGCGCTCAGGCGTTGCATCGGGCCCCGGCAGCGAGTACTGCCAAGCCCCCAGCGCCGTGTTCCGGTCGAGCCAAGCTTCAACGAGGTTCAACTCGCCCAGCGCGCCCTGCTGAATCAACTGTTGCGCCTTCAAAAACACCATAGCGCTCGCGTACTGACTGCCCACCTGCAGGATCTTGCCGCTTTTTGCCTGCGCATCCATCAACATCTTGCACTCGGGAAACTTGTGGACCATCGGCTTTTCGACGTACACGTCCTTGCCGGCCATCAGCGCATCGTGGGCAATTTGAGCGTGCCAATGATCGGGTGTAGCGACGATGACGGCGTCGACGTCCTTGCGGGCCAGGATCTCGCGGTAGTCGCGCGTCGTGAACACCTGGTTGCCCCAGCGCTCCTTGGCGCGTTCCAGACGGCCCTGATAAATGTCGCCGACGGCGGCGATCTCGGTGCCGCCAACGGAAAGGCAGTCGGTCGCATCGCCGGTGCCCATGCCTCCGGCGCCGATGAGAGCAAAGCGAATTTTGTCGTTAGGAGATGCCATGGTTGAAATACCTATAAGGGGAGGCCGGAAGGGCGCTTCAGTGAAAGTAAGAACGGCCGGCTCGGGACGCCGGAGATAGTTAGGATCAGTTCCATCGGCGCGCTATCGGGCGCGGCGACGAGGGGAACGCCAATGTTGGCCTGCCACAAACCCGGGAAGCCCGGCGCAGGGCCAAGGTAGAGTTGGACGGCCTCGACTCCGCCGACCGTCGCCGTCCAGGGCTGGGAAGGCATAGCGCCGGCCAGATAGAGGGTGAGCGGGCTGCCAATCGCCACCGGCGCATTCGGAGAGTTGAGGGTCTGGTCATCGGCGTTCACGGCAGCATAGATCGCCGGGGCCACCTCGGTAACCGAGATCAGCATTTCAGCCCGAACGGTACCGCCATCCA
>CANIFK010000652.1 GCA_947466555.1 Acidobacteriota bacterium
CGCACCAACACCCTAGCCGGCCCCGGTGGCGATGCCGCCATCGTCCGCATCAAGGGCACGGATACCTCGATCGCCGTTTCGCTCGACGGCAACGGCCGTTATTGTTCGCTCGACCCGCGCGAAGGCGCCAAGCTCGGCGTCGCCGAAGCCTGCCGCAACATCTCCACCGTTGGCGCGCAGCCCATGGCCGCGACCAACAATCTCAACTTCGGCAACCCGCAGAAGCCGGAAATCATGGCCCAGCTCGTCGAAGCCATTGAAGGTATGGCCGATGCCTGCCTGCACTTTGAAACGCCCATCACCGGCGGCAACGTCAGCCTCTATAACGAGACCCTCGGCGAAGGCATCCACCCGACGCCCGTCATGGGCATCGTCGGCGTGCTGAAAACCGGCAAGCCCATGCCCATCGAGTTCCAGTCGGAGGGCAAGACCGTCCTCCTCCTCGGTGGCTTCCGCGATCAGCAGGATCTCACCCGCTTCGGCTCCACCCAATACGCCAACGTCATCGTCGGCGGCCCCTGGGGCCTTCCCCCGGCGCTCGATATGGACTACGAAAAACGTGTCCACAGCGCCATCCGCAAAATCGTCACCGAAGGACTCTCCGAGTCCGCCCATGATCTCTCTGACGGCGGTCTCGCCGTCGCTCTCGCCGAATCGAGCTTCGGCGGCATCGGCGCCCGCATCACCCTGCCGGCCTCCGAACGTCCGGAAGTACAGCTGTTTCATGAAGCACCGTCCCGCATCTTGATTTCTACGGCGAAGGCGCAAGAAGTTCGCGCCATTGCCGATGAGTTCCAGGTAGAAATCGTGGAGATTGGGACAACCGAAGCTGGGAAACTGGTAATCGCCGACCGTATCGATGCCAGCATTGAAGAACTTCGCCAACCCTGGTCTACGAGTTTGGAGAGGCTGCTACATGCATGATGATCAAGTCGACGATCAACTGGACGACCTGAATTTCGACAAGCTGCATGAAGAATGCGGCGTCTTCGCCATCTATGGCCACCCTGAGGCCTCGAACGTAACCTATCTCGGCCTCTACGCCCTGCAGCATCGCGGGCAGGAGTCGGCCGGCATCGCCTGCGGCAACGGCCGCGTCGTTACCTGCCGCAAAGATATGGGGCACGTCGCCGATATCTTTAAGCCGGAAGTGCTGGCCCAACTCCCCGGCCACATGGCCATCGGCCACACCCGTTATTCCACCACCGGCGATTCGAAGATGCTGAACGCGCAGCCCTTCAGCGTCACCTGCAACAAAGGGCCCATCGCCGTCGCCCATAACGGCAACATCACCAACGCCGCCGAACTGCGCCGCGATCTGGAAGCCGACGGTTCGATTTTCCAAGCCACCAGCGATACCGAAGTCATTCTCCACCTGGTCGCCCGCTCCCGCGAACGCACCATGGCCGGCGCCCTCCGCGAAGCCCTTCTCCAATTGGAAGGCGCTTTCTCCCTCGTATTCCTCGCTGCGGATCAGTTGATCGTCGCCCGCGACCCGCACGGCTTTCGCCCGCTCGCCATGGGCCAGATGGAGCTCAGCGAACACCGCACCGGCTACGTCTTCGCCAGCGAAACCTGCGCCTTCGATCTCATCAACGCCGTCTACCTGAACGACGTCGAACCCGGTGAAATGGTCATCGTCGGGCCCAACGGCGTCACCCGCGAACGCTACGCGCCCAAGCGCCCGCTCGCCCACTGCGTCTTCGAACACGTCTATTTCTCCCGCCCCGATTCGCTGGTCTTCGGCCGCCCCGTACAGCAGAGCCGCGAATGGATGGGCCGCCTGCTCGCCCGCGAAGCCCCCGCCGATGCCGATGTCATCGTGCCCGTGCCCGATTCCGGTGTCGCCGCCGCCCTCGGCTTCGCCACCGAAAGCGGTATCCCCTTCCGCCAGGCGCTCATTCGTAACCATTACGTGGGCCGCACGTTCATTGAGCCTTCCCAAGCCATTCGCGATTTCGGCGTCAAACTCAAGCTCAACCCCGTCCGCCATCTCCTCGAAGGCAAACGCGTCGTGCTCGTCGACGACTCCATCGTCCGCGGCACCACCTCCCGCAAGATCGTCCGCATGGTCCGCCAGGCCGGCGCCAAAGAGGTGCACATGCGCATCTCCTGCCCGCCCACCATCAGCCCCTGTTTCTACGGGGTCGATACGCCCACCAAGCAGCATCTCATCGCCGCCAACTCGACGATCGAAGACATCCGCCGCTTCGTCGAAGCCGATTCGCTCGGCTATCTCTCGCAAGGGGGCTTGAGCCGCGCCGTCTCCGATGGCAACCGCGACTTCTGCTACGCCTGCTACACCGGCGAGTATCCCACCGAGCTCGTCCAAATCGCCGAGCTGATGCGCGAAAACCCCGATTTGGGGTAAAACCTAAAATAGTGCCCATTGCTGTAGCTGAGTCCGCGCGCGCCGTGCCCTACTCCCGTATCCGGGAGCTGGCGGAAATCGCCATGACCATGGACGGCGTCCATAAGCTGTACTTTGGTGAGTCCAATCTCCCCACGCCGGAGTTCCTCAAACGCGCCGCCGATCAGGCCATGCGCGACGGCTTCACCTACTACACGCCGAACTCCGGCCTCCTCTCCACCCGCCAGGCGCTCGCCCGCTACTACCAGCGCCACCAAGGCGTCACGCTCGACCCGGAAAACGAAATCGTCGTCACCAACTCCGGCGTCCAGGCCCTCCACGTCGGCCTCCGTTGCACCATCAACCCCGGTGACGACGCCCTCGTCCTCACCCCCGCCTGGCCCAACGCCTGTTCCATCCTCCAGATGTACGGCGCCCGGCCCATTGAGCTCGCCCAGCCCATCGTCAACAACCGCTACACCATCGATATCGCGCAGATGGAAGCCGCGCTCACGCCGCGCACCCGCCTCCTCGTCTACACCTCTCCCTCCAACCCGCTCGGCTGGGTCGCCACAGTCGAAGAGCAGCAACAGCTTCTCGATTTCGCCCGCCGCCACCATCTCTGGCTCCTCGCCGACGAAGTCTACGAACGCCTCGTCTACGACGGCCGCCCCGTCGTCCCCAGCATTCTCCAACTCGCCACCCGCGAAGACGCCGTCCTCGTCGCCCAAAGCTTCTCCAAAGCCTGGTGCATGACCGGCTGGCGCCTCGGCTGGCTCATCGCCCGCAAGGATCTGGCCCAGCGCGCCGCCCAGTTGAACGAGTTCATCATCAGCTGCGCCCCGTCGTTCGTCCAGCGCACCGGAGAAACCGCGCTCGATGGCGGTGATGAAACCGTCACAGGCCTCGTCTCCATGCTCAAGGAGAACCGCGATTTCTGCCTCTCCGCCCTCCGCCGCATGCCCGGCGTGACGGTTCCTGAACCGGAAGGCGCGTTCTATCTGTTCCCCAAAATCGACGGACTCACGGATTCGTTCGATTTCTGCAAACGCCTTTTGCTCGAAACCAAAGTCGGCATCGCTCCCGGTGTCGCCTTCGGCGCCGGGGGTGAAGGTAACGTTCGTATCTGTTACGCCGTAGAAAAGCCCATACTGGAAGATGCCATGGAGAGGCTCGCGCGGTTCCTATAAGCATCATGAAGTTGCGTCCAGATATGGTCATGCGCGAGTATGGGCGGCTGTTTCCCCCGCACATCAAGGATCGCGGCCGGCAGCTTCTCGCTGACGGGCTGCTCGATCCCGTGAAGGTGGAAGAGACCGGCTTCGCCTCCGTCGCCCACGGCGAACGCGATTACGAAGTCGCCATCTACCAGGGCGACCTCCTCTGCGAATGTTCGTATTTCGAAGATACCGGCGCCTGCAAGCACCTCTTCGCCCTCCTGCTCGCCATCGATGAGATGGCCCGCAAGGACCCGCATTCCACGCTCCCCCTCACCCCCCGCGCCACCCCC
>CANIFK010000653.1 GCA_947466555.1 Acidobacteriota bacterium
CGGAATGACGTTGTTGGGGAAGAGATTACCCGTGTCCGGATCCCAGATCAGCGTCGGGGCAACAAAGCGGCCGTTGGCCGTATAGCCGCGCTGCAGGCGGCTGAAGTCGCCGTTACGGAAATCGTCGATCGGGAAGTTCGCGGTGCTGACGATGCCTTCGCGCGTCCGGCGCGCCTCGTAGTTGAACGCCCAGAAGGTTTTGTTCTTGCCGTTGTAGAGCTTTGGGAAAAGCACTGGGCCGCTGATGACAAAGCCGAACTGATTCTGGCGCAGCGGATTCTTTTTGAGCCGTTCCAGGCCGGCGGCGCGCTCGAAGTTCAGGAAGTAGTTTTCCGCGTCGAATTTGTCGTTGCGCAGGAAGTTGAAGAGCGTGCCGCGCAACTGATTCGTGCCGCTTTTCATGGTGATGGTCACCTGCGCGCCGCCGCCGAATCCGTACTCCGCGGTGTAGGCGTTGGTCTGAATCTTGAACTCTTCAATGGCCTCAATGGATGGGACGAAGTTCATGATGTGAATGCGAGGATCCTTCGCGTCGACGCCGTCAAGTGAGGCAACCTGGTTGGTTTCACGCTGTCCGTTCGCGCTGACTGAGAAGCCTTGGCCAGGGATCGGGAAGCCGCCCGAACCGTCGCCGCGTCCGGTTCGTTCGCCGTACTGCACGCCGGGGACGAGAACTGCCAGGCTCTGCATGTTGCGGCCGTTCAATGGCAGTTCAATGATGCGGCGATTCTCAATCACCGCGCCCACCGTCGCGTTTTCCGTCTGCAGGCTGACCGCGTTGGCGACAACCTCAATCGACTCCGTCACGTTCCCCACATCGAGCCGGAAATCCTGCCGAACCTGCGCGGCCGTTTCTAACCGAAGATTCTTCACGAGTCCCGCTTTGAATCCCGGCTTTTCGCAACGAACTGAGTAGTCGCCGACCGGCAGAAGTGGGAACGTGAAGTTGCCGGTCTCATTGGAGGTGACCGTCAACGAAACGTTTGTCCCCTGGTTTGTCGCGTGAATCGTGGCTCCGGCTACAAAGGAACCGGTGGAGTCCGTGACGAGCCCTTGAATCGACTGTGTCGTCGATTGGCCGTATCCGGCAATGCCAATGGCCGTTAGCATCATCACGAAACGAAACGTGCTGAAGTCCCTCATCTGCTTCCCTCTTCGATCGAATCAATCGATCGTGTCAAATACTGCGATTTGATGTACCGGCCCAAGGCGATGCAGTGCCGGTAAAGACGTGAACGGGTTGTACGTCTTCCGAGAGCAGGATGCGTGGCTGACGGAATGTTAAAGTCTAGCCACCCGCTCGAGTGGTTGTCAACATAAGTTCACAAACGCAACAAGGCCGCCCCGGAGGGCGGCCTTGTTGGTTGGGTTGTCTACAACAATTACCAGAGCAGCTTCAAGCCGAACTGGATCTGCCGCATGGGCGAAACCAGACCGGTGATTGCGCCCACGCCGCGGACCTGGTTGGCCTGGCTGGGGTAATCAATGCCGCCCGAAGCGTTACGCGTCGGCAGGAAGCTGCCGCCGGTGTTCAGGCCACCGTTCGGACGCGCAAACTGCGGCGTGTTGAACAGGTTGTACATTTCGCTGCGGAACTGCAGTTTCACGCGTTCGTGAATCTGGAAGTTCTTGAACAGCGAGAAGTCGACGATCTTGGCGCCGGGGCCTTCCAGAATGCCCATGCCCGAGTTGCCATAGCGGCAGAGTTCGGGGGTGGCAGTGCTCTGGCAACTGACCAAGCGGAAGTCGTTCGGGTTGAACCACTGGTTGACCGTCGGGTTGGAGACGCTGCCGATACCGATGCGGTCCGGGCGAATCGTCACGTTGGCGGTGTTGGTAATGGCGCCCTGGGTAACCGTCAGCGGGAACCCGGTGCGCATCGTCACAACGCCGTTGGTCTGCCAGCCGCCGAGAACGTGCTTGGCAAACAGATTGCTGCTGCCCTGGAAGAACGGCAGTTCGTACACGAAGTTGGAAACCACGTTGTGAGTAACGTCGAAGCCGACGCGGCCCTTGTCCGCCGCACGGTTGCGCGGGTTCTGGTAGGCGTTCGGATTGTAGCCGTCACCTTCGTTACGGCCGTAGCCTTCCATCAGCGACTTGGACCAGGTGTGGGCGATCGAGAAGGACAGGCCCTTGGCGAAGCGCTTCTGCAAGGTCGTCTGCAGGCCATGGTAGGAGGCATTGGCGCCCGAATCCAGGAAGCGCAGACGGGTCAGCGGGCGGAGCACACCGTTGTCGTTGATGAACTGATACGGACGGCGGCTCTGCAAGCTGCTGGTGGCGGTGTTGAAGCCGGGATCGGGCGAGTTGGCTTCCACCGTGTTGTCCAGGTGGGCCGTGCCGGAACCGACGTAGCCAACGTTCAACGCCATGTCAAAGGGCAGACGGCGCTGCACGTCGAAGCTCCACTGATTCACCATCGGCTGGAAGTTGTCCTTGTTCAGCACGTTGGCGCTCACGGCGGAGCTGCGGTTGATCACACCGAACGGATTGGCGAACGTCAACGGGTTGTTGGGGTTCACCAAGCGGTTGTTGGTGGCGTCGTTGTTGAAGTTCGCGCTGCCCGAGAGCGGCGGGTTCAGGTTCAGAATCGTGTAGTTGTTCAACTGGTGAACGTTGTAGTAGATCCCGTAGCCGGCGCGAATCACCCACGCGTCGCTGGCGCGGTACGCCAGGCCGATGCGCGGCATGAACATGTCCTTCTGCGGGGTGTAGAATTCGTACTGGGTTCGGATGTCCCCAGGCACGTAGGTGTAGGTGCCGTTCTTGATCTCAGCGCTGCGCCACAGGCCGCGAACGTCTTTGGCCATAGAGTTGTATTCCCAGCGCATGCCGATGTTGACGGTCAGCTTCTTGCTTACCTTCCAGTCGTCGTTCACGTAGAAGCCCGTGCGGTGCTGCAGCACGTCGGTCAACGGCAGGCCTTCCGGCGTGTCCGTTGAGCTGGGAAGGCCCAGCATGAACTGCGCGAAGCTGTGGCCAGTGATGTTGCCGGTGAAGCTGAAATTGCCACGCGGAACGTTGGCCGCGCCGCGGAACAGCGTGATGCGGCGATACTCACCGCCAACCTTCACATTGTGACGGCCGAAGCTCAGGTTCAAGCTGGAGCTGATCTGGTGCAGTTTGTTGTCGTCGAAGCCGTTGCCGCCGTCGCGTTCGGACAGGCCCTGCAGGCCGTTGGCGAGACCGATCGAGGGCAAGCCAGCTTCCCGCTTGGTCAGCGGACGGTTGCCATCGTTCACAACACGGAAGCCGTCCATGCCGATGGCGGCGAGGTTGAAGTCGGTGTTGGCGCGCGGGTTGAAGCTGTCGTCCTTGGAACGGGTAAACCCGTACCGGGTTTCCAACACAGCCGCGGGCGAGAAGACGTGAATCCACTGCGTGGCGATGTTGTCGTTGCGGCCCAGCACCAGGTAGGAGAACTGCGGTGACGTGCCGGCATAGGTCAACCAGTCCACACTGTTGGTGGCGTAGCGGCCCATGATCTTGTCCTTGGTCGAGAAGTTGTGGTCACCCTTCACGAAGTACTGGTTGTCGGTGATTTTGTTCGGGCCCGTGCCCGTGTAGTTGAAACCAACCTGCGGGTTGGCCACGGCCACCTGCGGCTTTTCCCAGAAAGGCAACAGGGCTTTCGCCGTGCTGGAAATGCGCGAAGCGGGCAGGATATTGCCGGCGAACGGCGTGCCGTTCAACGGGTCCACCAACTGCACCGGCGTCGGGATGCGCAGCAACTGGCTGAAGTCGCCGTTGCGGAATTCGTCGGTCGGCACGAGCGCGGACGAAGCGGCGCCCGGCAGGCTGCGGCGGCGGCCTTCATAGTTGAACATGAAGAACGTCTTGTCCTTGCCGTTGTAGA
>CANIFK010000654.1 GCA_947466555.1 Acidobacteriota bacterium
ATCACATCCCCTGCGGCACCTGTTTTTATTGCGAGCGCAAGCTGTACGCGCAGTGCGCGGTGTACAAAAAAGTCGGCATCACGGCCGGATTCGAACCGGCGGGCGGCGGCTTTGCGCAGTACATCCGGATCATGGACTGGATCGTCGAACGCGGTGTGGAGATTATCCCCGATGGCGTCGATTTCGATACCGCTTGTTTTGTGGAGCCGGTTAACACGTGCGTGAAGGCCGTCTGGATGGCCGATCCGAAGCCCGGCGACCTGGCGGTGGTGATGGGCCAGGGGCCGATCGGACTGATCTTCACGATGCTGTTAAAGCACAAAGGTATTCGCACCCTGGCCACGGATACCATGGCCGAGCGTCGCGCGTTGAGCGAAAAGTTCGGTGCCGAGCGCTGCCTGAACCCGCGGACGGCCGATGTTGCCGCGGCGTGCGCCGCCATTACCGACCGGCGCGGTGCGGATCTGGTGATCATCGCCGCTTCGGCGCCGGGAATTGTCGAACAGGCGATCCGCGCCACCCGTCCGGGGGCAAAGATCCTGCTGTTTGCACAAACGTCCGATAAAGAGCGAATCGAGTTGTCCGGCAAGGACATCTGTATGGGCGAACGTATCGTTTTCGGTTCTTACAGCGCTGATGTGGACTTACAGCGGGTTTCCGCCGATCTTGTTTTTAGCGGCGCGATCCCGGTTGGTGAACTGGTCAGCCACCGGTTTGGACTGGAAGAAATTGCGCGTGGCTTCGATATGGCATTGCATCCGACCGCAGAATCCTTGAAAATTGTTGTTAGGCCACAGGGACATCACCAGTGACAGAACAAATGCAGGCCGCCGTCCTGTACGGCAAGGAAGACGTCAAAGTCGAATCGGTGGCCATTCCCAAAATTGGCCCACTCGATGTGCTGGTCCGCGTCAAGGCGGCCCTCACCTGCGGCACCGATGTCAAAGTATTCCGGCGTGGGTACCATGCTCGGATGATCGTGCCCCCGGCTGTTTTCGGGCATGAGTTGGCCGGGGATATTGTCTCCGTCGGGGATCGCGTCACTAAGTTCAAAAAGGGTGACCGCGTGGTGGCCGGCAACTCCGCTCCCTGCGGCGATTGCTACTTCTGCACGCGCGATCTGGAAAACCTCTGCGAAGATCTGTTGTTCAACAACGGCGCCTACGCGGAGTTCATTCGCATTCCGGGCCGGATCGTGCAGAAGAACCTGTACAAGATTCCGGCGCATGTCGATTACCAGGACGCCGCGCTGGCCGAGCCGTTGGCGTGCGTGCTGCGCGGGCTGGAAGAATCGAACGTCCGTTCCGGCGACACGGTGGTTGTAATTGGGTTGGGTCCGATCGGGCTGATGTTCGTTCGTATGGCCAAGGTGATGGGTGCGCGCGTGATTGCCATTGCGCGTCGCGAAGTGCAGTTGCAGGATGCCAAGCGCATGGGCGCGGCGCACACGATCTGCCTGCCGGAGACGGAAGATCCGATTGGGGTCGTCCGCGGTTTGACCGATGGCCGCGGGGCTGACGTTGTGATCGAAGCGGTTGGCAAGCCGGAAGTTTGGAACCTATCGGTGCAGTTGCTGCGCAAGGGCGGCACGGTGAATTTCTTCGGCGGCTGCCCGAATGAGACCCGCGTCGAACTCGACACGAACCTCCTGCACTACTCCGAGCTCACCTGCAAGGCGAGCTTCCACCATACGCCCCGTTTGGTGAAAAAGGCGCTCGACGCGGTGGCCGCCGGCCAGATCTGCGCGCGCGACTTTGTCACCGATCAGGCGCCGCTGTCGAGCTTGAAAGATGTCCTTCGCCTGCTGATGAACTCCAGCGGCCGGTTGAAGACCGCCATCATCCCCTAACTCGCGATGCTTTCGCCAAAGGACTTCGTCCAGGACCAGAGTGCGATGGGCCGCGCCTGGGGGCTGGAGGAGTCGCTTGCCTATACCAAGTGGATCGCCACCGGGCACTACGAGAATTTTCACGTCGTCAGTTTCCTGCTGCCGAAGCATCTTCATCAGGACTTCTACAACGTCTACGCCTTCTGCCGCTGGGCGGATGATCTGGGCGATGAGATCGGCGATACGGCCGAAAGTCTCCGACTGCTTCACTGGTGGCGAGAGGATCTGGAGAAGATGTACGCCGGGGAGGCGCGCCATCCGGTGTTCGTCGCGCTCGGGCCGACGGCGAAGAAGCACGGCTTACCGATCGATCCGTTTGCCAATCTGATCACGGCGTTTGAGCACGACCAGGTCGTCACGCGCTACGCCAATTGGGACGAGGTCTTCGCCTACTGTGTGAACTCGGCCAACCCGGTTGGCCGGTTGGTATTGGGCCTGGGTGGATACACCGACGCCAAACGCTACGAACTCAGCGACGCCACCTGCACGGCGCTGCAGCTAGCCAACTTCTGGCAGGACGTGAGCGTCGATTTGGGCAAGGACCGGGTCTACCTGCCCCTCGATCTTTTAGCGCGTCACAACGTCACCGTGGATGACATCTATGCCCGGCGCTTCACCCCCAACTTCGCCAACGCCATGCGCGAGGCCTGTGGCGTGGCGCGCGAACTGTTTCAAAAAGGCCTGGCCCTGCCACCGCTACTGGACCGCCGCTTGGCGCTCGACGTCACGCTGTTCTCTCGCGGCGGGATGTATATTCTGGATAAGATTGAGCAGCAGGGATATGACGTTTTGACGGCGCGACCATATATCAGTAAAGGTGAACGGGTGCGGCTTCTGCTGCGGGCGCTGGTGTCCTTCGCCATCGGACGGGTGGCGGCGTGAGCCTAACGGTCAGTGAATCCTACGCTTACTGCCGCGATGTTTCCCGGCGGCGAGCCAAGAACTTTTACTACTCGTTCGTGCTGCTGAAGAACGAGCAGCGCGACGCCATGTGCGCCATCTACGCGTTCATGCGCTACTGCGACGATCTGAGCGACGAAACCGGTTCCACCACCATGGAGACTATGGCGCAGTGGCGAGCCGACCTCGACCGCGCGCTCAACGGCGAGTTCGGGGAACACCCTGTGTGGCCGGCCTTCCACGACGCCGTGCGCCGTTACAAGATCCCGCACAAGTACTTCCACGACATGATCGATGGCGTGTCGAGCGATCTCGCGCCGCAAGTCATCGCAACGTTCGAAGACCTGTATAAGTACTGCTATCGCGTCGCGTCGGTGGTCGGTCTCACCATCATCCATATCTTCGGATTCGACGACCAGCGCGCACTGGATCTCGCCGAAAAGTGTGGCATTGCCTTCCAACTGACGAACATCCTGCGCGACGTGCAGGAGGACATCGGGCTGGGGCGCGTCTATCTTCCCGCCGATGATCTCGCCCGGTTCGGCGTGAAGCCGCCGCAGATTGCCTACACGCCGGAGTTCATTGAACTGATGCGGTTCGAGGCGTCCCGTGCGCGTGCCTACTACAACGAGGCTATGCCGTTGATCAAGATGGTCCACGAAGACAGTCGCGCCTCGCTGTGGGCGTTGATCCAGATCTACTATCGCCTGCTCGGACGCATCGAAGAGAAGCAGTACCGCGTTCTCGATCAGCGAATCCGGCTCAGCACGCCGGAGAAGGCATGGCTGGTTGTCGAAGCCGGCACCCGCAAATTGGCCGGCGCGTTCTAGGCCAGGCTCAGAAGCCGATCGCGCAGCGCAATGGCCTGTTCGTTATCGCCCGTGATGACCAACACCGTGTCGTCCCCCGCCAGGGTCCCGATCACTTCTTCCCAGCTCTCGCGATCAAGCGCCGACGCCAGCGACGACGCATTTCCAGGGCTCGTCCGCAGCACCAGCAGATTCTGCGCCACCCGCGCGTCCGTCAGGAACTCCCCCGCAATCGTTGCCAGATCCGGCCCGAACGC
>CANIFK010000655.1 GCA_947466555.1 Acidobacteriota bacterium
ACTTGAAAGATCAAATGAATGATCTCTTGCATCGGCAGGCCGGCGCATTGGTTGGCTAGCGCGCAGGTGCGCTGATAGTTAGACGTGAAAAAGCCCGGTTGGCGCGATCGCCAACCGGGCTTTTGTTTTTACCGGACCTGAACTAGCCGAGCCGCTTCTTCAACTCCACGTCGATTTCGTTCATGAAATCTTCGGTGGTGAGGTAGGCGTGTTTGGGGTCGATGAGGATGGCCAGATCCTTGGTCATCTTGCCGGATTCGACGACATCGACGCAGACCTTTTCCAGTTCCGTGGCGAAGGCTTCGACGTCGGGCGTGTTGTCCATCTTGCCGCGGTACTGCAGGCCGCGCGTCCAGGCGTAGATCGAGGCGATCGGGTTGGTGGACGTGGGTTTGCCCTGCTGGTGCATGCGGTAGTGGCGGGTGACGGTACCGTGGGCGGCTTCGGCTTCGATGGTGTTGCCATCGGGCGACATGAGCACGGAGGTCATGAGGCCGAGCGAGCCGTAGCCCTGGGCCACGGTGTCGGACTGCACGTCGCCGTCGTAGTTCTTACAAGCCCACAGGTAGCCGCCATTCCACTTCAGGTTGCTGGCCACCATGTCGTCGATGAGACGGTGCTCGTAGGTGAGGCCTTTGGCTTCGAAGGCGGTCTTGAATTCGGCGTCGTAGATCTCCTGGAAGAGGTTCTTGAACTTGCCGTCGTAGACCTTGAGAATCGTATTCTTCGAGGACAGATAGACCGGGTAGTTGCGGCCGAGGCCGTAGGCGAAGCAGGCGCGGGCGAAGCCGGCGATGGAGCTGTCCAGGTTGAACATGCCGAGCGCGATGCCGGCGCTGGGGGCCTTGATGATTTCGCGTTCGATCGTTTCGCCGCCGTCGTTGGGCGTGAAGACCAGCTTCAGGGTGCCGGCGCCGGAGAAGGCGAAATCCTGGGCGCGGTACTGATCGCCGAAGCCGTGACGGGCGACGACGACGGGTTTATCCCAGTGGGGGACGATGCGCGGGACGTTTTTGCAGATGATCGGTTCGCGGAAGATGGTGCCATCGAGGATGTTGCGGATGGTGCCGTTGGGGCTGCGCCACATCTGCTTGAGGCCGAATTCCTTGACGCGGGCTTCGTCGGGCGTGATGGTCGCGCACTTGACGGCGACACCGTATTGCTTGGTGGCGTTGGCGGAATCGATGGTGATCTGATCGTTGGTTTCGTCGCGCTTTTCGACGCCGAGATCGTAGTACTTGAGGTCAATATCGAGGTAGGGAAGGATGAGGCGTTCGCGGATCCATTGCCAGATGATACGCGTCATCTCGTCGCCGTCCATCTCGACGACGGGGTTTTTGACCTTAATTTTAGCCATTAGGGGTGGGCACTCCAGGGTGGGATATCTACAATATTATCGCTCAGTTGGCTGGCGTGTACACAGGCGCGGGCTTGCTTCGGCCGAGGGAAATGCTACGCTGGGCGTGACAGGAGGCCTGTTTCCCATGGCGATTTGTCCTCGACGCAGATTTCTGCAGTCATTGATTGCGGCCGGCGCGGCGCCGCTGGTGGCGGCTAAAGGCACGGCTACCGATTGGGTGACGCTGGGCAAGTCGAACGTGAAGGTGACGCGGTTGGCGTTTGGCACCGGGTCTTTCAGCGGCCGGGTGCAGCGCGAACTGGGCCAGGAGCAGTTCACGCGGTTGGTGCGGCACGCCTATGACCGCGGGATCCGGTTCTTTGAAACCTCCGAGAGCTATGGCGAGATGCACAAGATGCTGGGCATCGCGCTGAAGGGGATTCCGCGCGATACGTACCGGCTGATGACGAAGTTGACCACGCGCGAGGGGACGAATCCGCAGGAAAAGATTGACGAGTTGCGGCGGCTGGCGCAGACCGATTATTTCGATATCGCGTTGCTGCATTATCAGCATTTCGCGACGTGGCCGAAGGATTCGGTGCGGTGGCAGGACGGGATTTCCGAGGCGCGGGTGAAGCAGGCGATCGTGGGGCAGGGCGCGTCGGTGCATGGGTTGCCGGCGTTGCGGCAGATGCCGGGGAACAAGTGGTTGGAAGTGGCGATGATCCGCGTGAATCACAACGGGACGAAGATGGATGCCGAGGTGTACAACACCAATGAGCCGGGCAATGTGCCGGAGGTGGTGTCGCACGTCAAGCAGGTGAAGGGCGAGGGGATGGGCGTGATCAGCATGAAGCTGGTGGGCGAGGGGGCGTTTACCAACCGGGAAGACCGGAAGCGGGCGATGCGGTTTGCGTTCCAGAATGCCGGGGTGGATTGCGTGACCGTGGGGTATAAGAACACGGCTGAGATTGATGAGGCTATCGAGAACCTGAACCTCGCGTTAGCATAGCTAACAGGTTGCCCATCGCAGATTCTGAAATCGTTATTGGCTTGGTCTGTCCCGTGGGGATTGACCATAAGGCCGTTGTGGAGACGCTGTCGCTGACGCTCGATCAGTTCCGCTACCGGGCGCACTCGGTGCGTTTGAGTGAGCTGTTTGGCGGGCTGTATGCGCAGTTGGGGCATGTGTGGTCGCCGCCGATGGGGCAGTCCGAACAGGCGGCGTACAAGATTGAGGCGGGGAATCATATCCGCCAGTGGACCGGGCGGAACGATGCGCTGGCGCTGGCCGCGGCGCGGCATATTGCGGGATCGCGCGCCGAGGGGCACGCGTTGCCGCGGACGGCGCATATCATTACGAGTTTGAAGCGGCCGGAGGAAGTGGCGGCGCTGCGGGAGATTTATGGGGCCGGGTTTTTCCTGATCGCGTTGTCGGCGTCGCGCCAGCAGCGGGAACAGTACTTTGAGGATCGGGGCATGAAGGGCGCGGCGGATGAGTTGATTGCGAAGGACACGGCGGAGTCCGGACAGTTCGGCCAGCAGACGCGCGAAACGTTCCATTTGGCGGACGTCTTTGTTTCGATGGATGACTACCGGGTCCAGTTGAACCGGTTTTTGGATTTGATTTTTGGACGCCCGACGCTGACGCCGACGCGGGAAGAGCACGCGATGTTTACGGCGTATGCGGCCAGTTTGCGGTCTGGCGATCTGTCGCGCCAGGTGGGGGCGGCGATTGTGGATGGCGAGGGGGATCTGCTGGCGGTTGGCTGCAACGAGGCGCCGCGACCGGGGGGCGGGCTGTATGGGCCGGAGGCCGATAGCCGCCGCGATATCGAGGCCGGCTACGATTCGAACGAACGGGCCAAGGACGAGATGATCCAGAAGGTGCTGGAGGCGCTTGGCCGGACCGATCTCTCCAAGGCGCAGGCGCGGCGGCTGCTGAAGCCGACCGGATTGACGGATATTACGGAGTTCGGCCGGGCGGTGCATGCCGAGATGGAGGCGTTGCTGGCGTGTGCGCGGACGAATCGGAGTCCGCGAGGGGCGACGCTGTTTTCGACGACATTTCCATGCCACAACTGCTGCCGGCATATCATTGCCGCCGGGATCCGGCAGGTGGTTTATATTGAGCCGTATCCGAAGAGCCGGGCGCCCAACTTGCATGGGGACGCGATTTCGATCGATGAGCCGGAGGCGGGTAAGCTGCCGTTCAAGCCGTTTCTGGGCGTGGGGCCGCGGCGGTACTTCGACCTGTTCTCCATGAAGCTCAGCACGGGCCAGACGCTGATCCGCAAGGAAGGCGGCCAGTTGAAGCCGTGGACACGCGAGACAGCGCAGTTGCGGCTGACCATGCGGCCGGATTCGTATTTGGACCGGGAACGGTCCGTCGCTAGTTACAGCGACGGACGTCCCGTGACGCCGTAGCGCCCAGCGGATTGGCGATGCGCGCTGTGAGAGTTTGGACCTGTACGTCGACCCCGATGGTTTCGGCCAGCACCGGGACATCGATG
>CANIFK010000656.1 GCA_947466555.1 Acidobacteriota bacterium
AAGTATCGGGATTGGGTGATCGATGCGTTCAACCGGGACATGCCGTTTCCGGAGTTTGTTCGGAACCAGATTGCGGGCGACCTGTTGCCGCCGACGGCGGGGCAGGAGGTGAACACGGCTGGCATCATCGCTACCGGGTTCCTGGCGCTGGGTCCGAAGTTAGTCGCCGAGCAGGATAAGGTCAAGATGTTTTATGACGCCGTCGATGAACAGATTGATGTCGTCGGGAAGGCGTTTTTGGGGCTGACGATTTCCTGCGCGCGGTGCCATGACCATAAGTTCGATCCGGTGACGACGAAGGATTATTACTCGCTCGCTTCGATCTTTGCGAGCACGCGGCAGTTTGAACAGATCGAGGGAACGGTATCGAAGCTGTTCTATGTGCCGCTGGCGGGGAAGGCGGAGTTGGAGCCGTGGAACGCGCACCAGAAGCGGGTGGCGGAGAAGCAGAAGGAGATCGATGCCGCGGTGGCGGCCGAGGCGCGGAAGTGGCGGGAGCGGCTGGCGCCGGACATTGCGCGGTACATGCTGGCGGCGAAGACGGTGATTGGCGGCGGGGCGGCGGATGCGTCGTTGGACGCGGCGGTGCTGGCGCGGTGGGTCACTTACTTGAAGCCGAACAAGGAGCGCCGGATTCACCTGGAGGATTGGTACAAGAACGGCGACGCGGCGGCTTATCAGGCGAACTATTTTGCCGAGGTGGCGCGGCGGGAGAAGGCGCAGGCGGATTTCAAGGCCGGGATTCTGAAAGAGGCGCCGAAGTTTCCGGCGGGGTTGAACCGGTTTTATACGGAAGTTGTGGCGGCGAAGGGGCCGCTGGGGCTGCCGGAGAAGGACTCCGAGGCGGTGGCGAAGTTGAAGGCGGAGTTGAAGGCCGTTCAGGCCGCAGCGCCGGTGGAGCCGCCGTTTGCTTGCGGGGTGGCGGAGGATAAGTCCGTCGACCAGCACGTGTTTGTGCGGGGGAACCCGGAGGCGAAGGGAGACTTGGTTGCCAAGCAGTTTCCGGTGGTGCTGGCCGGGGCGAATCAGATTCCCGTGAAGGCTGGGAGCGGGCGGCGCGAGTTGGCCAACTGGATGGCTGATGGCGGGCATCCGCTGCCGTTGCGGGTGATGGTGAATCGGATCTGGCAGGGGCATTTTGGCCAGGGGTTGGTGCGGACGCCGAGTAACTTCGGGGTGGCCGGGGAGCGGCCTACGCATCCGGAATTGCTGGACTGGCTGGCGGCGGAGTTCGTGCAGCGGGGCTCGTCGTTCAAGGCGATGCACCGGTTGATTATGGCTTCCGAGGCGTACCAGATGAGCGGGGAGACTTCGGCGGCGAACGCCGAGAAAGATGCCGATAACCGGTTGTGGACGCGGTTCCCGATGCGGCGGAAGACGGTGGAGGAGATTCGGGATTCGCTGTTGCTGTTGGACGGGGGGCTCGACCTGAAAATGGGCGGGGCGCTGACGAGCGGGACGGGGACGGATAACGAGTTTAGCGACGCGCGTAAGTCGATGCACCCGGATGATTCCAAGCGCCGGACGGTGTATTTGCCGTTGCGGCGGTCGAATTTGTCGACGCTGTTTACGCTGTTTGATTTTGGCGATGCGACGACTTCGACGGAGATCCGGGAGCAGACGAATGTGGCTCCGCAGGCGCTGTATATGATGAACAGCAAGTTTGTGACGGAGCGGTCGCGGGCGCTGGCTTCGAAGTTGCTGAAGAGCGGGACGGACGACTCCGGGCGGGTGCGGGAGGCGTGGGAGACGGTGTTGGGCCGGGCGCCGGCGGCGGGCGAGGTGCAGGGGAGTTTGGCGTATATGGCCGGGTTTCCGAAGTTGCCGGGGAACGATGAGGGGCGGCTGCTGGCGTGGGCGAGCCTGTGCCGGACGCTGATTGCGTCGAACGATTTTATCTACGTGCCGTGAGGGAACTTATGTCAGTATCGCGTCGGTATTTGTTGCGCCGGGCGGCGTGCGGGTTCGGGTTGATGGGCCTGCAGGGGCTGATGGCGGAGGCCGCCAATCCCTTGGCGGCGCGGGCACCGCATTTCCCGGCGAAGGCCAAGCGCGTGATCTTCATGTTCATGCATGGCGGGCCGTCGCATTTGGACACGTTTGATCCGAAGCCGAGGTTGATTCGCGATCATGGGAAGCCGTTGCCGTTTAAGCGGCCGCTGACGTTCGCGGAGAACAACGTGCAGGGGCTGTTGAAGTCGCCGTGGGAGTTTAAGAAGCACGGTCAGAGCGGGATTGAGATCAGCGAGTTATTCCCGCATGTGGCGCGGCATGCTGATGATTTGTGTGTGATTCGTTCGATGGTAGGGGACAGCGTCGCGCATGGCGGGGCGACGTTGCAGTTGCATACGGGGTCGAATACATTTACGCGGCCGAGTATGGGGTCGTGGGTGATTTATGGGTTGGGGACGGAGAACCGGAACTTACCAGCTTATATTACTTTGAAGCCGGGGTTGTCGCATGGCGGGGCGAAGAAGTGGAGCTCGGGTTTTTTGCCGGCGGCGTATCAGGGGACGGCGGTGGGGCTGGGCGGGATGGCGATTGAGAATATCAATGAGCCGATTGAGCATTTGAAGAATTATGGGCTGACGGCGGAGCAGCAGCGGTATGAGTTGGACATGATTCAGAAGATCAACGCGTCGAGCGCGGCGCGGCGGCAGCAGGACCCTGAGTTAGAGGCGCGGATACAGAGTTTTGAGTTGGCGTTCCGGATGCAGACGGAGGCTCCGGAGGCGTTTGATGTTAGTAAGGAGAGTGAAGTTACTAAGAAGTTATACGGGATGGACGCGCCGGAGACGGCCGATTTCGGGTGGCAGTGTTTGATGGCGCGGCGGCTGGCGGAGCGGAATGTGCGGTTCATCCAG
The DNA here is from genome assembly GCA_947466555.1 of Acidobacteriota bacterium. Taxonomy (GTDB): domain Bacteria; phylum Acidobacteriota; class Terriglobia; order Bryobacterales; family Bryobacteraceae. Next base: position 2,865 of record CANIFK010000656.1, read on the forward strand.
ATTAACCACGAGTATGGGCCGGGGAACGAGGTGGGTTGGGACGCGCATAGTGAGTTGGTGCGGCTGCATACGCGGACGGCGCTGGCGGTGGACCGGCCGATTGCGGGGCTGCTGACTGATTTGAAGGCGCGCGGGTTGTTGGACGAGACGCTGGTTATCTGGGGTGGTGAGTTTGGGCGGACGCCGATTGCCGAGGCCGGGGATGGGCGGGATCATAGCCCGTATGGGTATTCGATGTGGATGGCCGGGGCGGGGGTGAAGAAGGGGTTTGTGTATGGGGCGACCGATGAGTTTGGGTATTACGCGGTTGAGGACCGGATGCATATCAACGACATGCATGCGACGATGCTGCATTTGATGGGGTTGCAGCATGACCGGCTGACGTTTATGTATGGCGGGCGGCCGTTCCGGCTGACGGATGTGGCGGGGAAGGTGGCGACGAAGATGCTGGCGTAGTGCCGTATCTTTGGACACACTTCGGGTGTGGTCCGGGCATTTTGGGGTTACATCACGGGCCGGATTTCGCCAGCGGGCGGGCTGTTGACGACGGTTTGTGCCGGGGGTGGAGCCGGGATTTCGGCGGTTTCGGACTCCGTTGGCGGCGGCGTTTCGGGCTCGTCGTTTGTTTTCAATGACTCTTGGGAGGGTCCTTGAATGGCTGCGAATTTCTTGAGGCGCATAATGTCGCGTTCCAATCGGGATATGGTCGATTGGTGGCGGTTGATGCGGACTTCCAGGCGGTAGACCAGGGAGCCGGGTTTGCAGGCTTCGAGTTCGGCTTGGAGGACTCCGCCGGTGTTGGCGTGGAGTTCGGCCAGTTCGGAGCGTCGGACTAGCATTAGTCTCGCCAGTTCCCAGTGGGCGAAGGTGAGTTCATCGACACGGGCGGCGATGTATTCGTCTTCGGGCTGCCAGTATTTGTAGAAGGATTCCCGTAGCTTCAGGAAGCCTTCCTGGCTGACCGATTGTTTCAGGGTTTCTTCGGTG
>CANIFK010000657.1 GCA_947466555.1 Acidobacteriota bacterium
AAAAACCGAATCCACCGTACAGACCAGCCAACCAGGCTCCAAAGACGTCGACTCTTCCGAACAGCTCGTGCCGTTGCGCGGAACCGCGCTCCGCATTGCCGAGAACATGGTGCTCTCGCTGTCGGTTCCCACCGCCACCAGCCAGCGTTCCATCCCCGTCAAGGTGATCGACGAGAATCGCCGGATCATCAACCAGCACCGCACACTGCTGGGCCTCTCCAAGATCTCCTATACCCACCTCATCGGCTGGGCCATCGTGAAATCGCTGGAGACGGTTCCCTCCCTGAACTCTTCCTACACCGAAAATAACGGCGAAGCATTCAAGGTGGTGCGCAACCATATCAACCTCGGCCTCGCTATCGATCTGCCGTCCCGCGACGGCGGCCGTTCGCTCGTCGTGCCCAGCATCAAAAATGCAGGGGCCATGAACTTCGCCGAGTTCCTGAAGTCCTATGACGATCTCGTCGCGCGCGGCCGCAAAGGCAAGCTGACGCTCCCGGACTTCCAGGGCACCACTCTTTCGCTCACCAATCCCGGCACCATGGGCACGGTCGGCTCCATCCCGCGCCTCATGCCGGGCCAGGGCTGCATCATCGCCACCGGCGCCATGGACTTCCCGGCTGAATTCATGGGCGTCGCGCCGGAAATGCGCGCCATGCTCGGTCTCGGCAAGGTGATGACGGTCACCTGTACCTACGATCACCGCATCATCCAGGGGGCCGAAAGCGGCACCTTCCTCGGCAAGCTGCAAGGCCTGCTGCAGGGCGAAGACAACTTCTACGACGCCATCTTTACCGACCTGCGCATGCCGCACAAGCCGGTGAAGTGGGAGGCCGATCGTGCCGTCGCCCCGCGCCAGACCGCCATGCGCCAGGTGGAGATCAGCAAAGAATCCAGCATTCTGCAGTTGATCAACGCCTATCGCGTCCGCGGCCATCTCATTGCCGATCTCGATCCGCTTGGCTCGGAAGCGCACTATCATCCGGAGCTCGACCCGGCCCACTACGGCCTCACCATTTGGGATCTCGACCGGGAATTCGTCACCGGCTCCCTCGGCCAGGAACTCGGCGAAGGCGCCGCGCACATGGTGCTCACGCTTCGCGAAATCCTGGAAACGCTCCGCCAAACGTATTGCGGCAAGATCGGCGCGGAGTACATGTACATCCAGTCGCCGGAGCAGAAAACCTGGCTCCAGCAGCGGATGGAAACCAATAAGTACACGCTGCCCGCGGCGGACCGTACGCGCATTCTCGAACGTCTCCACGAAGCCGAAGGCTTTGAGTCTTTCCTCGGCACCCGCTTCGTCGGCACCAAGCGTTTTGGTCTCGAAGGTGGCGAATCGGCCATCGCCATCTGCGACGAAATCTGCGAACGCGCTGCTGACGCCGCCGTGCACGAAATCGTCATCGGCATGGCCCACCGCGGCCGCCTGAACGTTCTCACCAACATCATCGGCAAGAAGCCGGAGCAGATTCTCTCCGAATTCGAAGGCAACCCCACCGAAGGCAGCACGCAGGGTTCCGGCGACGTGAAGTATCACCTGGGCGCCACCGGCGTCCGCCGTGCGGTCTCCGCGCGCGAGATCGTCGTCAGCCTCGCGCCCAACCCGTCGCACCTCGAAGCCGTCAATCCCGTGGTCGAAGGTGTCGTTCGTCCCAAGCAGGATCGCCTCGGTGACCTCAAGCGCGAACGCGTCATTCCGTTGTTGATCCACGGGGACGCCGCCTTCGCCGGCCAGGGCGTTGTTGCCGAAACGCTCAACATGTCCCAGCTCGACGGCTACACCACCGGCGGCACCATCCATCTGGTCATCAACAACCAGATCGGCTTCACCACCCGCCCCGACGACAGCCGCAGCTCCATCTACGCCACCGATATCGCCCGCGCCGTCGACGCGCCGGTCTTCCACGTCAACGGAGACGATCCGGAAGCCTGCGCCCACGTCGCCCGCTTCGCCTACGAGTTCCGCCAGCGGTTTAAGAAAGATGTCGTCATCGACATGATCTGCTACCGCCGGCACGGCCACAACGAGGCCGACGATCCCAGCTACACCCAGCCGATCATGTACCGCAAGATCAAGGCGCACCCCTCGGTCGCCACGATCTACTCCGATCGTCTGGTCCGCGAGAAGGTCGTCACGCAGGAAGATGTCGACCGCATTCGCAAGTCCATCAACCAGCGCCTGTCCGACGCCCACGCCCGCGCCCAGCAGAACGCGCAGCAGCTGGAATACCAGGAACTGGCCATCGTCGACGAAACGGCCGTGCGCCGCGAAATCCCGCAGACCGCCTCCGACTTCGCCACGCTCCAGCGCGTCGTCTCCGGCTCCACGGTCTTCCCCGAAGATTTCCACGTTCATCCCAAGCTGGAAAAGTTCCTCGCCACCCGTCGCAACATTCTCGACGGCGGCACGCTCGATTGGGCCGCCGCCGAAGCCATGGCCTTCGGCAGCCTGGTCCTCGAAGGCACTCCGGTCCGCCTTTCCGGTCAGGATTGCGGCCGCGGCACCTTCAGCCAGCGCCATCTGGTGTTCCACGATTCGGAAACCGGCGAACCCTACATCCCCATGCAGCACCTCGCCCCGAACCAGGCGAAGTTCGAAGTGTGGGATTCGAGCTTAAGCGAATACGCCGTCATGGGCTTTGAGTTCGGCTACTCGGTGGCCGATCCGTTGAGCCTCGTCATGTGGGAAGGCCAGTTTGGCGATTTCGTCAACGGCGCCCAGATCATGATCGATCAGTTCATCTCCTGCTCGTACTCGAAGTGGGGTCAGCCCAGCGGGCTGGTGCTCCTGCTCCCGCACGGCCAGGAAGGGCAAGGTCCGGAACACAGCTCCGCCCGTTTGGAGCGCTTCCTCACCCTCTGCGCCGAAGAGAACATGCAGGTGGTCAACCCCACCACACCTGCGCAGTACTTCCACCTCCTCCGCCGCCAGATGCACGGTGGCGAGGATCGCCGCGGCATGCGCAAACCGCTCATCGTCATGACGCCCAAGAGCCTCCTCCGGCACTTGAAGGCCACTTCGACCTTGACCGATCTCACCAGCGGCGGCTTCCGCGAAATCATCGGCGACAACAACATGATGGCCGCCGACGAAGTCCGGCGCGTCCTGCTCACCAGCGGCAAGATCTACTACGAACTCGCCGACCAGCGCGAAAAACTCGCCGCCCAGAACGTCGCCCTCATCCGCCTCGAACAGTACTACCCGTTCCCCAAGGCGGAACTGCAGGACGTTCTCATGCGCTACCCGGTCACCGCCGAAGTCTGCTGGGTCCAGGAAGAACCGCAGAACATGGGCGCCTGGCGCTTCGTTCGCGAACACATCCAGCCCATTCTCGATCCTGCCCGCCGCACGCTCCGCTACATCGGCCGCGCGGAATCGGCCAGCCCGGCGCCCGGCTCCCTCAAGCGCCACCAGGCTGAACAGCACGAAATCCTCATGGAAGCCTTCAGCAACGATCCCACGCCGCGCGCCAAAACGCGGCTCGTGGTTCGGCGCAAACGCTAACTACCACTTCCCGCCGGCCAGCTCCTTTACCTCTTTTTCGGTGAGCGGCCGGCGGAACGTGGCAATGTCGTCCATCAGCCCCGTGTAGTTGATGCCCAGCCGAATCGTCGTGTTCACCTTGTCCCAGTCGAAGATCTCTTTGATCCCGGTCTTCGTCCCCTGCGACTGGCCGTTCACGTACAGTGTCGCCGTCCCCGCGCCCTCGCCCAGGCCGGAATAAACAATCGCCACGTGCGTCCAAGCGTCGCGAGTAAACGGCGGCTTGTTCACCACCACCAGCCGGTTATTGAAATCCGGGTTCTTGTCGCTCTCCGCATTGGTCGGATTCCACGCCTTCAGCGC
>CANIFK010000658.1 GCA_947466555.1 Acidobacteriota bacterium
CATCCAGTTTCTGACTAATAATCAGCTTGTCCTCGACAGAAAAAGAGACGGCTTCGCCTTGCGTGCCGTCGCGGAGTGTCGTGTCGAAGGTAAAGATGCGCATGGAAATGTGGCTCCTGTGTGAGGGAAGCTGGCCCGGTGCTTTTTAGGCTTCCGGTACGCCGGCTTCCTTCTTCTTTTTGAGGAAGGGCATCATGGCCCGGAGTTCTTGACCCACCGTCTCGATCTGGTGCGTCTGATTGGCTTCGCGCATGGCCAGGAACTTATGACGTCCCGTCCGGTTCTCGTTCATCCAGTTACGGGCAAAGGTGCCGTCCTGGATTTCGGCAAGAACGCGCTTCATTTCGGCTTTGGTCTCGGCGTTGACCAGGCGCGGCCCAGTCACGTAGTCGCCGTATTCGGCGGTGTCGGAAACCGAGTAGCGCATGTACTTCAAGCCACCCTCATAGATGAGGTCGACGATCAGCTTCAGCTCGTGCAAGCACTCGAAATACGCCATTTCCGGCGCATAACCGGCTTCCACCAGCGTTTCAAAGCCAGCCTTGATCAGTTCGCTGGTGCCGCCGCAAAGAACGGTCTGCTCACCGAAGAGATCGGTTTCGGCTTCTTCTTTGAACGTGGTTTCGATGACGCCAGCGCGGAGGCAGCCAATGCCCAGCGCGTACGCCAGAGCATTCTCAAGCGCCTTGCCCGAGGGGTTCTGTTGCACGGCCACTAGGCCGGGAACGCCAACGTTTTCGACGAACAGCTCGCGGACGCGGTGGCCGGGAGACTTCGGCGCGATCAGGCTGACATCGACATCGGCCGGGGGCTTCACGTAGCCGAAGTGGATGGAGAATCCGTGGGCGAACATCAGCGTCTTGCCGGCGGTGAGGTTCGGGGCGATCTCTTTCTCGTACAAGTCCGGCTGGATATGGTCGCTGACCAGCACCATGATGGTGTCGGCGGCCTTCGTCGCTTCCGCGGTGGTCATCACGCGCAGACCGGCGGCTTCCGCTTTGGCCCAGCTCTTCGATCCCGGATAGAGGCCGACGATCACGTCCGCGCCCGAATCGCGCAGGTTCAGCGCATGCGCATGGCCCTGGCTGCCATAACCGATGATGGCAAACGTCCGGTCCTTCAACAGGCTCGGGTTACCGTCTTTTTCGTAGTAACGATTCAGCATTAAATAACTCCGTTTTTCTCTTCCGACTTTCCTTCCTCAGCGCCGCGGGGCACGGGGGGAGAAAGGCGGAGTTTCTTGGACTCCAGTGAAACTGCCACGGCGCCGCCGCGAGTAACTTCAATCTCGCCATAACTGCGCATGATATCGATGAACTCGTCGAGCTTTTCAATGTCGCCGGTGGCTTCCAATGCAAAGCCCTCCAGCGTCGAATCCACCACACGAGCGCCGAAAATCTCGGCTTCCTTCAAAATCGCCGTGCGCGATTCCTGCGGGGCGCGCACGCGCATCAACACTAACTCGCGAGTCACTGCCGGCGAGTCGGTCAAATCCGTTGCCTGGAGCACGTTGATCAGCTTGTTCATATGCTTAATCAACTGGCGGCGCTGGTGCGGCTCGATAGCCACACCGATTGTCATCCGCGAGAGCTCGGGGTCCAGCGTCCGCGCCACCGTCAGGCTGTCGATGTTATAGCCGCGCGCGGTGAGCAGACCGGTGACGCGCATAAGCGCACCGGTCTTGTTCTCCAATAAAATGCTGATGATCTGCAACATGGTCAATCCTCGTTTCTACTTCCGCAGCTCAGCCGGTTGCGGCGGCGTGAGCACCATTTCATTAATCGCTCCGCCGGCGGGAACCATCGGGAATACGTTCTCGGTCGGGGCAACCTTCACGTTCAAGAGGTAGGGGCCCGGATCCGCGAACGCCGTCGCTAGAGCTTCCGCCAACTCGGACGGCCGTTCCACCGTGCGGCCCTTGAAGCCGTAGGCGCCGGCCAACTGCACCGGGTCAGGGAAGCCGTCGAGCGTAACCTGGGACAAGCGATTGGCGTAGAACAACTCCTGCCACTGGCGCACCATTCCCAGGTAGCCGTTGTTCATTACGATTACCTTCACCGGCAGGCCAAAGTTGAAAAGCGTTGCCAATTCGGGGATCGACATTTGGAAGCCACCGTCGCCGCAAATGGCGATGACGAGTTGGTTCGGATTGGCGACCTGGGCACCCAGTGCACTCGGCAACCCAAAGCCCATCGAACCTAGGCCGCCAGAGTTAATCCAAAGCCGCGGCTCGTTGAAGCGAATCAGCTGTGCGGCCCACATCTGGTGCTGGCCCACGTCACTGCAGACAATCGCGTCGCCCTTGGTCAAACGGTCGATTTCGCGCATCAAATGCTGCGGCTTGATCACATCGTCGGCCGTATCATAGCGAAGCGGATGTTCGGCTTTCCACTCGCGGACCTGCTTCCACCAGGCCTTCAGGCCCGGGCGCTCGCCCACTTCAGGGAGAAGTTCTTTCAACACCGCATTGATCTTCGGCAACACGCGCTTCAGGTCGCCCACGATCGGCAGATCGGCGTTGCGGATTTTGCTGATTTCGGCCGGATCGATGTCGACGTGAATGATGCGCGCATGCGGTGCGAAGGCGTTCAACCGGCCCGTCACGCGGTCGTCGAATCGGACGCCCAACGCGATAATCAAATCGGTGCCATACATGCCCATGTTTGCGGCATAGCTGCCGTGCATGCCGGGCATGCTGATGAAGTTCGGATGCTCGGAACCCAGCGTACCCAAGCCCATCAACGTGCAAACCGTCGGCGCGTCAACCAACTCCACCAACTCGCGCAATTCTGCGCTGGCGTTCGACAGAACGATGCCGCCACCGGCGTAAATCATCGGCCGTTCGGCTTCCAGCATCATCTGGGCGGCGCGGCGGATCTGGCCCGTGTGGCCTTCCGTATACACCTTATAGCCAGGAAGATGGATCGAGGTCACCGGCGTGTAATGGGCGTTGCCCTGGAACACGTCCTTAGTAATGTCCACCAACACCGGGCCCGGCCGGCCGCTGGCGGCGATGTAGAACGCTTCGTGAATCACCTGCGGCAATTCATTCACGTTCTTGACCAGGTAATTATGTTTCGTCGCCGAGCGCGTGATGCCGAACGTATCGGCTTCCTGGAACGCATCGCTGCCGATCAATTTCGCCGTCACCTGGCCGGTCAGCGCGACCACAGGGATCGAATCCATCATCGCGTCCACAAGTCCCGTTACCAGGTTGGTCGCACCGGGGCCGGACGTCGCACAGCAGACGCCGACTTTCCCCGTCGACCGCGAATACCCTTGCGCCGCAAACGCCGCGTTCTGTTCGTGCCGAACCAGGATGTGCCGGATCGGGTTATCGTACATCGCGTCGTACAGCGGCAGGGTTACGCCGCCGGGATAGCCGAAGATTGTGTCCACACCCTCACGGGCCAGACATTCGAGCAGGATTTTTGCGCCACTCATCAGTTGAGACATGTTTTCACTCCCTGTTTCGCCTACCGTTCACGCTTCCCAAACACTAAAAAAGGCCACCGGCTGGGTTGGATCCCCGCCGGTGGCCTCGATTTCGAATCGTCAGGTGCCACTCAGGCGGGGTCCGTTACGGTGACCCCGATAATGGCTACTACTACGATGGGAATAATGCCGGTGACTACGAGCCGGCGCACGCCTCCGCGACCGTTGGCCAGCGAGAGATTTTGGGTGCGTTCACAGCTCACCTTTTGAGGTTAAGTCAAAAGCGAACTAAATGCAACTCTTCGCCGCCATTAAATCGATTAATGGCTCGATTAGAGCCGTCTACCCTTTCGAAGGCTCTTCCAGAACGGTACGGGATAGCCAATCAGGCAGAATTGATCGAGCGCGAA
>CANIFK010000659.1 GCA_947466555.1 Acidobacteriota bacterium
CTGCGCAAAGATCTCACGCCCGCCGGCGCCGGCGCCCTGCTCGTCTTCTTCGCCTTCGCCATGCAGTGCTTCTCCACCATCGCCGTCGTCCGCCGTGAAACCGGCAGCTGGTTCTGGCCGTCCGTCCAGTTCGCCTACATGAGCGTCTTCGCCTACCTCTCCGCCTGGGGGACTTTCGTCCTCCTCAGTCGCTAGTACTCCCCACGCGCGCCTTAGCCTCTCCCTCCCACACCAATTTCCAACTCGACTCTCATGCCGCATTCGCCTCGCACCCGCAAACTTTGGGCATGCGATCCTTACGTTTTCTCGCGTTTGCGCTCCTGGCGACCACCGCTGCCTGGTCCCTTCCCGTTCTTCCCATCGTCTTCCAAGACGAACTCGCCTCGCAAAACCCCGCCGATGTCATCGGCAACCCCGATCTCTTCGACATCGACAACCTCAAGCTCGTCAGCCTGAACAGCAACACCCTCCAAGTCGATATCCGCTTCAACTTCGGCGGCGGCACCGCCCTCACCCCCTTCAACATCGCCGGATTCGCACCCACCCTCTCCGTCGGCGATCTCTTCCTTCGCACCCCGTCCACCACGTACGCCTTCATCCTCAACGGCCACGACGGCCTCGCCACCAACGGGCTCTATCGGATCTCCGGCACCCAGGCTGCCCGCGACGTTCTCGGCAATCCCGCCGGCTCCTACCGCCCCGATGCCCAGGTATGGGCCTCCCCCACCGGCGCCCAACTCCTCACCAACGGCAGCGCCTCCGTCTCCACCGTCAACAACGTCAGCACCTTCCTCCGTGCCACCCTCTTCATTCAGCTCAACAACACCATCATCAGCGACCTCGACAACGGCTTCTCCCTCTACTTCGCCGCCGCCACCTGTGGCAACGACGAAATTACCGGCAACGTACCCGCCACCGGCGTCCCCGAACCCGGCACGTGGGCGCTGCTCGGCGCCGGGCTCATCTCCCTCGGCCTACTGCGCCGTCGCTAATCGAAGACCGCCAAACATCGCGTGATAAAGTGGGGATTGCGGCGCACCATCCGGCCGCAATCTCCACTTCGCGTCTCACCATGCATAACGTCATCATCATCGGCTCCGGCTGCGCAGGGAATACCGCCGCCGTCTATACCGCCCGCGCCTCCCTGAAGCCCCTTGTCATCGGCGGTCACGAACCCGGCGGCCAGCTTTCCATCACCTCGGAAGTCGAAAACTTCCCCGGGTTCCCCGAAGGCGTCCTCGGCCCCCAACTCGTCGAAAATATGAAGCTCCAGGCGCAGAAGTTCGGCGCCGAATACCGCCACGGTACCGTCGACGAAGCCATCCTCACCGAACGCCCCTTCCGCATCAAGATCGATGGCGTCTGGGAAGAGACGCGCACCCTCATCATCGCCAGCGGCGCCTCCGCCCGTTGGCTCGGCCTCGAAAACGAGTACAAGCTCATCGGCAAAGGCGTCAGCTCCTGCGCCACCTGCGACGGCTTCTTCTACCGTGGCAAGGAGATCATGGTCATCGGCGGCGGCGACACCGCCATGGAAGAGGCCAACTTCCTCACCCGCTTCGGCAGCCGCGTCACCCTCGTCCACCGCCGCGACGAATTCCGCGCGTCCAAGATCATGCTCGACCGCGCCAAGGCCAACCCCAAGATTGAGATGATTCTCAACACCGTTGTCGACGATATCTACGACGTCACCAAGGGCGAAGTCACCGGCGTGCGTCTTCGGAATCTCGTCACGGGCGAAGCCTACGACCGCCCCGTCGACGGCTTCTTCGTCGCCATCGGCCACATCCCCAACACGAAGTTCTTGGGCTCGCAGATCACCCTCGACGAAGACGGCTACATCGTCAGCCAGGGCGGCGCCCGTACGAATATCCCCGGTGTCTTCCACGCCGGCGACGTCCAGGACCGCGTCTACCGCCAGGCCATCACCGCCTCCGGCGCCGGCTGCATGGCCGCCATTGAAGCGGAGCGTTTCCTCGAACACGAAGGCCACTAACAACGGCCCTTCCACAATCGATCCAGGCGGGCCTCGATCAGCCGCGAACCAACGTTTTCTTGTGGGTTCCCGAAGGTCGGGCCCGTCAATCCCGGATCCGTCTACGCTGTGAAACGTACTTTGTATTGGTCCGCGGGCGAGACGACGGCTAGTTATACGGGGAACTTCCGTTGTGCCAATGCAGTCTACTTGAAGGTTGGCAGAGTCAATGCGGAGCGGGCACTATGAGGGCAACAACAGCAGCGTCCGTGATCGCACTCACACTCATGCTCGCTTCGTCGACCAAAGGTCAGACCACCGAGAGGTTTGAAGTAGCATCAGTTCGGATTAGCCCGCCTGGCAGCACTGCAAAACCGTCTTGGAGCGACACTGGTGGCACCACATTTACGGCGACGAACGTTCCACTCAAAATCCTCGTTCAGATGGCCTACGAGGTCGACGAAAAGCAGATCTCACACGAGGGCCTGTTGGGCAGTGAACAATACAATGTTGTTGCAAGGCCGGAAGGTGGGGGAGCACTTACTTCCGAGAGGCTGAAGCCAATGCTCATGGCGCTTCTTGCGGACCGGTTCGGGCTCGTCACCCATCGGGAGACGAGAACGGTCTCAGGCTACGCACTTGTAAAAGGAAAAGAAAGGCCAAAGCTACGCGCGAGCGAATCTTCACGCGCCGGGCAGGCAGCGACGTTTCGGGGCAGAATTGTCGGGCGCGCTACAGAGATGGTCGTACTTGCCTCCATGCTGGGGCGACCGCTCGGCGCGCCAGTGGTAGACAAGACTGGCATCAAGGGAACCTACGATTTCGAGTTGAATTTTGCGCCAGTTGAGAGTCCCGACTCTTCTCTCCCATCGATTTTCACTGCCATAAAGGAACAACTGGGGCTCAAGCTCGAATCACAAAAAGTACCCTTGCAAATGCTGGTAATTGATAATTGCCAGCGTGTGCCAACAGAGAATTGATATGGCTAACGATCAACCGGCGTGATCGGCAGCCATGTCGGCACCGGCCCCGTTACAACAAATCGGCAAGCTGTTCCGGCTTGATCGCACAATCGGACAAAATCTTGCGCAGCAACCCCAGGCCTAACGTGCGCGTGCGCAGTGGAACGACGGTCGCGCGACCGTCTGGATGACGCAGGAAACAGTGACTGCCCCGGACACGCTCCGCAACGAAGCCTGCGCCTTCCAAGGCCCTGACCAGTTCTTTTCCCGTTGGACGCGGGAGCGTACTCATGCGGCGATCGTGACCCGCTGAATGCCGACGAACTCCAAGTTCGTCGGCTGCTCACCTTCTACTTCAAGACAAAGCTCAATGGCTTCGCGAATCTCGACCATGAGTTCGTCGAGCGAGGTGCCATCGGTGTGACAACCAGGCAATTGAGGCACAGACGCAACGTACACGCCCTCCTCATCTCGCTCGATAACGACATCAAACTGGCGCGCCATGCATCTAGTGTAGCCCCATGGCGGGCGCGATGTGCTCTGCCCTAAACTGCCGACCCCTCCATCACCACCACCGCCATCGCCATCTCCCCCGTATGCGTAATGGTCAGATGCACCTGCCGCACCCCCATCCCCTCCGCAATTTCCCGCGCCCGTCCACTCAAAACCAGCGTCGGCTTCCCCGAAGCCTCCCGCCCCACCGCAAAGTCCTTCCACGTCACCCCGCCCGCCAACCCCGTCCCCAACGCCTTCATCCCCGCTTCCTTCGCCGCCAACCGCTCCGCCCAGTTCGCCTTCGACAGCGCATAGGCCACCTCCGCCTCCGTATACACGCGCTCCAAAAACCGGTCCCCAAACCGCTCCCGGCTCGCCCGAATCCGCCCCACTTCCGCCAAATCCGACCCA
>CANIFK010000660.1 GCA_947466555.1 Acidobacteriota bacterium
TCGTCTCCGCCGTTGCCGCCCCGCCCTGCAGGAACGCCGCCTTCCCGCCCGCCACAGAAATCACAGACACCGCCGGCACCTCCGCCAGCCGCATCCAGCCTTCTAATTGGCCTTTCGTCAATCGCCCAAAGGGCTTCCCCTCCAGCACAGGAATCAGCCCCGCCATCAGCAGTGTTCGTCGTAGCATTCCCATCTACTACGCGCCACCCCGCAAAAGGTTCCCCTACTGCTTCACGCTAATTTCTTTGAAGAACACAATCGACTTCTCATCGTGGTTCTGCACTCCGATATACCCCGTGTTCGCCCGCGGCCCGCGGATCGGTTCAAACCACTGCTTCCGCTCCGGCACCGCCTGGCCTTCCTTGTATTCGTTCACCAATTTCCCGTTCAGCTTCACCCGCGTCACCCCGCCCTTCAACTCAATCTCCAACGTGTTCCACTCCCCCGTCGGCTTCTGGTTCCGCTGCGTCACTTTGCTGATCGAATAGATCGCCCCGGTGCAGTGCCAATCGTCCCCCGCCGAATCAATCTGCACCTCGTAGCCGTTGTGCACCCCATACCAGGCGTCCTTCGGCTGCTCCGGCATCCGGATCACCACGCCCGAATTCCCGCGCTCGCTCGTGGTCTTGAACACCAGCCGGATCGTCGTATTCCCAAATGCCGCGGGATCGAAGTACAACAGCCCCATCCCGCCGCCCGTCTTCAACATCCCGTCTTCCACGGTAAATCCAGGCCACCCCACCTGCTTCCAACCCGTCATGTCTTTGCCATTAAACAACGGCTTCCACGCGGCAAACAGTCCAGGCGTGAGCAGGGCGAAAAGCAGTAGGAGTCGCATATCGTTCGGTCTCCAGTATGAAACTTCCCGCCCCACTCGTGTCAAATCGCTACTGCTTCTTGGCCTCGAACGGCCGCGCCTGCCCGCCCTCGCGCTCGGCGTTGCCCTTCAGAACGGAGCCTTCCACCGTCCCGCTGTACATGGTTTTCATGTCCCCGTTCGGCGTCGAAATCATCGTCGAAAAGCTGAACTTGTTCCCATCCAACTTGCCGTCCTTAATCTCGCCCGGCGGCGGTTCCATCTCGCCAAACTTCATCGAGAATTTCCCCGTCACCTTCCCGCCCTCTTCCTTCAGCTCGAAGGTCTGCACGATGGTCATCGACTGCCCATCCCGCTCCATCTTCCGTTCCGACACCCACTTGCCATCAATCGGCCCGGCAAACACCACTCCGGCCAGCAGCAACAAAGAAACCAGCAGTTTCATAACGTCTCCCTAAAGCGGGCGCAGCCCGCCCCGGCAGCATAGCAAACTCACTTACGGGTCAACTTGTATGCCAACCCAATCACCGCCCACGTCGCCCCCAGCAGCAACGATTTCGGGCTCAAGCTCGCCCACATATACAGGCACAGCAACAACCCGCAAGCCGGCGCGATCGCATCAAAACTCCGCACCCGCCACGCCCGAAGGAACGCCGCCAGGTTCACCCCGATAAACCCGATAAACGCCCCAAAGTTCAACAACTCCGCCCCCAGCTCATACGTCAGCGTCAACGCCCCCGCCAACGAAATCGCCCCAATCAGCAACACGTTCCAAGCCGGCACCTGCCGCACCGCATCGATGCGGGCAAAAAATGCAGGCGGCAAAACATTATCCCGGCCCATCCCGAACAACAGCCGCGCCCCCGCCATCTGCCCGCCGCTGCCCGATCCCACCGTCGCCACCAGCAACGTCAAATTCACCGCATGAAACAACCACATCCCCCCGGCCCGTCCCGCAATGTACACATACGCCGTATCCACGTCCGGAAACGCCTCCCCGTGCGGCCAAACAAGTTGCCCCGCATACACCTCAATCGCCGACAAAATCCCAATCAGCAAACACACAATCACCGTCGCCTTTGGAATCGTGTTCTCCGCATCCACCGTCTCTTCGGACAGCGTCGATATCGCGTCAAACCCAATGTACGTCAGCACCGCCAGCGCCGTCCCCGCCGAAAAGGTCGACATCGTAAACGTGGCCGGATCATAGAACGGCTTCCAGAAATCCGTCGGATGCGCCTGCACAAAAATCGCCGTCGCCCCCGACATCCACGCCACCACCACGCCCATCACAATCGCCAGATATTTATGCGTGTTCGCCGCCGCCTGAATGTTCCGCAGGTTCAACCACGTGAACACCAGCGTGAAGAAAATCGTCCACGCCGCATAAGGCACCGCGGGCAGAAAATTCCCCGCCGCCTTCGAACACCAGATCACGCAGATCAGCGGATTAATCACGTAATCCAGCAACAACCCCCACCCTGTCAAAAACCCCAGCGTCGGATGAATCTCCTTCCCCACATACGTGTAAGCCGACCCGGCACTGGGATAAACCCGCGCCATCCGCCCATAGCTGATCGCCGTCAACAGCATCCCCACCATCGCCACCAGCACCGTCGAAACCACATGCCCGCCGGCCTTATTGCTCACCACCCCAAACAGCGGCATCGGCGCCGTCGGCTGAATAATAATCAGCCCCATGAAGATCAAATGCCGCAGGTGCAACGCACGTCGAAGTTCCGGAGCCTGGTCCATCGTTGTATTGTCAACGATATGAGGAAGCTTTGGCGTCGCGCCGCGGAAGCCTGGCGCACGCGGATCGATCAACGCATCACAAAGGCCGGTCTCGCCTTCACGCTCGCCGTCGTTTTGACGGGCGCCGCGGCGTTCCTGTCGGCCAACAATCTCATCTTCCTCATCACCTCCGCCCTCATGGCCACCCTCCTCGTTTCCGGCTTCGTCAACCGCCTCTCCCTCGCCGGTCTCGAAGTCGAATTCCACCCGCCCGAACACCTCTTCGCCCGCGAACAGGCCATGGCCAAACTAGTCGTGCGAAACGAAAAGAGCTGGATGCCCAGCTTCGCCACCCGCCTCCAGTCCATCCATGCCGATGGCCTCGCCCAGCCCATCTTCTTCCCCATGATCTCGGGTGGCGAAACCGTCACCGAATACTCCAGCGTCCGCTTCTCCCGCCGCGGCCGCTTCCGCGACAACTCCCTCCAATTCACCTCCCGCTTCCCCTTCGGCTTCGCCGAACGCCGCGCCCGCGTCACCCTCCATGCCGACGTTCTCGTCTATCCCGCCCTCGAACCCCAACCCTACGCGCAGGACTTCCTCGCGCAAGTCGAAGGCGAAATCCAAGCCCGCCGCGCCGGCTCGGGCGACGAGTTCTACCGCCTCCGCCCCTATCTCCCCACCGACCCCGCCAGCCGCATCGACTGGCGTTCCACCGCCCGCCACGGCCAACTCCACGTCCGCGAACACGCCCAGGAAGACGCCGTCACCGTCCACATCATCCTCGATCTCTTCACCGCCGAAGCCGGCATCGCCTGGCTCGAACGCGCCCTCGAAACCGCCGCCTGGCTCTGCGCCCGTCTCGAAGACGCCAACGTCGAATACTCTCTCCGCACCCAGGAACGCATCCTCGAAATTCCCCGCGATGGCGATCTCTATACGGTCCTCCGCTACCTCGCCGTTGTCGAACCAACCCCTTTCGGCGACGGCGATACGCTCCACCGCATCATGCCCGCCGAATCCGAAGGCTTCGTCATCATCCTCACCCCCGACCCCGCCCGCGCCCCCGCCACCACCGGCCTGGTGGTGGGCTCATGATAGTCTTTGATTTCGGCATGAATCTACGATCTTTAATCTGGTGCGTCCTCCCCGCTGTCCTCGCCGCGCAAGACCCCGCCCCCATCGACCCGGTGAAAACCGAAATCACCGTCAACGAAAAGATCGCCGCCGAGGCCCCCGCCTCCATCACCGTCTGGCCCAAACTCCAAATCCAAGCCAACCCCGGCGTCAA
>CANIFK010000661.1 GCA_947466555.1 Acidobacteriota bacterium
ACAAGGGAACCTGTCAAGCCGAATCCACCCGCGCCTTCACCGTTCTTCGGTCCAATCCCAACCTCTTCGCCGTCTCCACATACGACCCGCACTGCCGGTAAACCAGCGAAGCGTAATGGTTCAACACCTCATCCGCCGTCAGTTCCCCCCGCCCAAACCGGTCAAAAAACGTCTCCCCACCAGCAGCCGAAAGCGGCCGATACGTCTGCCGAATCAACACATTCCGCACGCACTGTTCCAATTCCCGATAGTTCCCCGGCCACGCATACCCCTTCGGCAAATGCGAACCAATCCACTCCCGCACCACCGGATAGACACTCTCCGCCTCCGCCCCCACCGCCCGCCGCGTCATATACAAAACCAACTCATCCAACGCCCCCGGCGCATCCGCCACCTGCTCCGCCAACGACGGCGTCGCAATCAAGTCCGCGCAAAGCCGGTAATAAAGGTCCTCACGAAACCGCCCCGCCCCAATCTCCTTCGCCAGGTCCCGATTCGTCGCCGCAATCAACTTCCCCGCAAACCGCTTCAACCCCGTATCCCCCACCGCCGCATACTCCCTCGTCTCCATCACCCGCAACAACTTCACCTGAATCGGCATCTCCATCTCCCCCAGCTCATCCAGGAAAACCGCCCCCTGCGCCGGACACGCCTCCAGCCACCCCACCCGGTCGGCAATCGCCCCCGTAAACGCCCCCCGCTTATGCCCGAACAACTCGCTCTCAATCAACGACGGCGACAACGCCGCCAGGTTCACCGCAAAAAAGCTCTCCCCCTTTGGCTGCGCGAACGCCATCCGCGCCCCCGAAAACGGCAGATACCGCGCCCCGGCAATCGCCCGCGCCACCAACTCCTTCCCCGTCCCCGATGGCCCCGTGATCAACGTCGGAAAATCCCCCATCTTCTGCCACAATACCCGCCGATACCGCCGCAGATCACAAGTAAAAATGGACTCCCAAATGCTCCCCCGCAACCGCGCCGCCGGCATCGACGACCCGATGATGTGATCGAAAATCCGGTGAAACGCCCGCCACAGCTGCCAGCAGCAGGCAAAGAAGTGTTCCACCGACAGCGCCGTCTCATACCGCTTCCCCGGCAGCTCAAAGAAGTACGCCCAATCGGCCGCGAACTTTCGATAAAACCCGAAATGCCCGTTCGCCCCCACAAAACTCTCGTAATAGCGCTGATACAGCAACGAATGCACGCACTCCTCATACAGTGCAAAATCGCCCCCGTCCTCCTCCAACAACCGCGCCCGCACCGCCTCTAAAACCGGCTCCAACTTCTCCTGAATCCGCCATATATTCGGCCGCGCCCGCTCGGGATCGGCCACCGAAACACTCCAAATCGGATCCCCCGCCACGAACTCCCGCCCCAGCGCCCGCCGCTCCATCTCTTCGCGCTCGGGCGAGAACGGGTTAGCATAGGCAAGAGCCGCCACAGCCTGCAAAAATGGACGTTCCGAAGCGCGGATAGCCGTGTGCATAATTTGATCATACCGTGTACGAAGAATGGATGAGCCTAATCCACCCCCGTTCGCGCATGAACCCCTGGAAGGACGAGAATGCAATCACTTACAAACAATGAGCCCCTTGGCCACTCAAATGCCCCTACAGAGGGCATGACACACTCCAGCTACGCCACGCTTCTCAAAGATCGCGGCTTCCAATCCTTCCTCTGGACCCAGTTCCTCGGCGCCTTCAACGACAACGTCTTCAAGATGATCGTCTCCGTCGCCGCCGTCGCCTATACCGCCGGCAACGCCGAAGCCGGCTCCCAGTACCTCGCCCTCACCGGCGCCGTCTTCGTCCTCCCCTTCCTCCTCATGGCCGGCTGGGCCGGTCAATTGGCCGATCGCTTCTCCAAATCCCAGGTCTTAATCGTCACCAAAGCCTTCGAAATCCTGACGATGATCTTCGCCCTCTTCGCCCTCCAGGCCACCAGCATGCCCATGCTCCTCGGCGTGCTCTTCCTGCTAGCCGCCCAAGCCAACTTCTTCTCCCCGGCCAAATACGGCATCCTCCCGGAAATCCTCCCCGAACGCGACCTCTCCCGCGCCAACGCCCTCCTCGAACTCACAACGTTTGTCGCCATCGTCATCGGCGGCGGCTTCGGCACGCTGCTCTTCGAACACTGGAAACACGAACAGTGGAAGATGAGCGCCTTCTTAATCACCCTTGCCGTCCTCGGCTCGCTCATCTCCCTCGGCATCCCGAAAGTAAAGCCCTCCCCCTCCACCGAACCGTTCCACTGGACCCCCTTCTCGGAGATCGTCAAAGGCTTTCAAATCCTCGCCAAAGATAAGCCCATGGCCCTCACCGTGGCGGGCATCAGCTTCTTCTGGTTCATCGGCGGCCTCGTCCAGCTCACCCTCGTCGTCTTCGTTAACCACACCCTGCACGGCAGCGAATCCCAAATCGGCCTCCTCGTCGCCGCCCTCGCCATCGGCATCGGCGCCGGCTCCATGGCCAGCGGCCGCATCTCCGGCGAACGCATCGAACTTGGCCTCGTCGCCCCCTCCGGCGTCCTCATGGGCCTCTCCGGCATGGCCTTGGGCACCGTCTCCACCGAAGCCGCCGCCTTCGTCTGGCTCACGTTGATGGGCTTCTTCGGCGGCCTCTTCATCGTGCCGCTCAACACCTTCCTCCAGGACGAAGCCCCCGCCGCCGAAAAGGGCCGCATCCTCGCGACAAACAACTTCGCCAACATGCTCGGCGTCATCCTCGCCTCCGCCGTGCTCTTCCTCCTCCACGACAAGCTCCACTGGTCCGGCGAAATGATCCTCCTCGCCGGCGGCGTAATCAGCGTCCTCGCCAGCCTCTACATCCTCTTCCGCCACCTCCTCCGCGCCACCGTCCGCTTCGGCTGCTGGACCATCCTCCACATCCTCTTCGATCTCGAAGTCAAAGGCGGCCACAACATCCCCGCCAAAGGCGGCGGCATCGTCGTCGGCAACCACGTCTCCTACGCCGACGCCTTCCTGATCGGCTCCGCCACCCCGCGCTTCGTCCGCTGGATCCTGTGGAAGACCCTCTACGACATCAAGTTCCTCACGCCCATCTTCGAACTCCTCCGCACCGTTCCGATCGATCTATCTAAGCCCCGCGACGCCGTCTCCACCCTCGTCTTCTGCCGCGCCGAAGTCGAAGCCGGTGAACTCGCCGGCATCTTCCCCGAAGGCCAGATCACCCGAACCGGCCACCTGCTCCCCTTCAAACGCGGCTACGAGCGCATCGCCGAATCCAAATCCGGCAAGCAATACCCCATCATCCCCGCCTGGATCGAAGGCCTCTACGGCCATCCGCTCAGCATGAAAGGCGGCAAGCTCTTCGGCTCCTTCGACCGTTGGCCCCGCCCCAAAGTGAAGGTCATCGTCGGCGAACCCGTCCTCGGCCCTATCCCCCCGGAAGCCCTCCGCGCCAAGGTCATGGAGCTCGCCAGCCAGGCCGCTACCGACAAACGCGAACAGCACGACACCATCGGTCGCCGCTTCGTCGCCGCCGCCCGCTCGCAATGGTCCAAACTCGCCATCGCCGACTCCTTCGGCAAAGAAATGACCTTCGGCAAAGCGCTCATCGGAGCCCAGCTCCTCCGCCGCTGGCTCGATAACCACGCGCCAAACCAGCCCATGATCGGCCTGCTCCTGCCCAACTCCGTCGGCACCGCGCTAGCCAACATCGCCGTCACCTTAAGCGGCCGCACCGCCGTGAACTTGAACTTCACCGCCGGCCCCGCCTCCATGGCCTCCGCCATCGAGCAGTGCGAAATCAAAACGGTCCTCAGCTCCAAACTCTTCCTAGTCAAACAGAAGATCGACCCCATGCCCGGCGTCGTCTAC
>CANIFK010000662.1 GCA_947466555.1 Acidobacteriota bacterium
AGCCAACATCCGCCGCCTCCCCGAAATCCAGGCGTCGATGAAAAAACTGCTCGACCCCCGCAAGACATCCGAAGCCGAAGCCCAGCGCCTGATCGCCTCTACCCCCGCCATCGTCTGGCTCGGCCACGCCGTCCATGGCAACGAAGTCAGCGGTCCCGATTCCGGCCTCCTCGCCGCCTACCACTGGCTCGCCGCCCGCAACCAGGCCCCCGTCCAAACCGCCCTCGCCAATACCCTCATCATTCTCGATCCCCTGCAAAATCCCGACGGCCGCATGCGCTTCATTCATTCCTTCGAACAAGCCGTCGGCCTCGAACCCGACGCCACTCCCCTCGCCGCCGAACGCAACGAACCCTGGCCCGGCGGCCGCCTCAATCACTATCTCTTCGATATGAATCGCGACTGGTTCGCCGTCACCCAACCGGAAACCAAAGCGCGCGTCAAAATGTTCCAGGAGTGGTACCCCGTAGTCGTCGCCGACCTCCATGAAATGGGCTCGGAAACCAGCTACTACTTCGCCCCCGAAGCCATCCCCTTCAACCCCCACCTGACGAAGGAACAAAAAACCTCCCTCGATTGGTTCGGCAAAAACAACGCCAAATACTTCGACCAACTCGGCTACGCCTACTTCACCCGCGAACTCTACGATGCCTTCTACCCCGGCTATGGCGCCAGCTGGCCCGCCTACTACGGCTCCATCGCCATGACGTATGAGAACTCCTCCGTCCGCGGCCTCCTCTACCGCCGTGCCGACGGCACTCTCTACACCTTCCAAGACTCCATCCGCAAACACTTCACCACCCAAATCGCCACCGCCGAAGCCGCCGGCCTCCACAAAACCGACCTCCTCAAAAACTTCTGGGAATACAACAAAACCGCCATCGCCGAAGGCAAGTCCGACAACATCAAAGCCTTCATCCTCCCCCGCCGTGGCGATACCGCCGCCGTCGATAAACTCGCCTCCCTCCTCGTCGAACAAGGCATCGAAGTGCAACGCGCCCCCGCCAGCGTCAACGGCTTCCCCGACGGCAGCTATGTGGTCTCCCTGGCCCAGCCCGCCAAGCGCTACATCCGCGTCCTCCTCGACAAACAAATCGACATGGAACCGGACTTCCTCAAGGAGCAGGAGCGCCGCCGCGCCCGTAAGCTCGGCGATGAAATCTACGACGTCACCGGCTGGAGCCTCCCGCTCCTCTACAACGTCGAAGCCGTCCCGGTATCCGCCGCCATCACCGCGCCCCTCCAACCCTTCACCCCCGCCGTCAAGACCCAACAAAACTTCGCCAAAGCCAGCGTGGCCTACGTCATTCCCTGGAAAGGCCGCGCCTCCGCCCAGTTCCTCGCCGCCGCCCTCCGTGCCGACGTCAAAATCCGCACCGCCGACAAAGCCTACGTCCAAAACGGCCGCACCTTCCCCCGCGGCTCTCTAATTGTCCTCGTCAAAGAAAACGCCGCCGCCCTCCACGAAACCGTCACCAAAATCGCTGGCGAAGCCGAAGTCGTCCCCGTCGATTCCGGCTGGGTCGATAGCGGCATCAACTTCGGCTCCCGCAACGTCGCCCTCTTCAAGAAGCCCCGCATCGGCATCGCCTGGGACCGCCCTGTCGCCGCCCAAAGCGCCGGCGCCGCCCGGTTCGTGATCGAACGTCAATTCGGCTACCCCGCCAGCGCCATCCGCGTCGCCGCCCTCTCCCTGGCCGATCTTGATCAGTTCGACGTCCTCATCCTTCCCAGCTCGCAAGGCGCCTATCCCGATGCCCTCGCCGCCCGCCTCAAAGCCTGGGTCAATAAGGGCGGCACGCTCATCGGCATCGAAGAAGCCGTCGGCTACTTCGCCTCAAACGGCCTCCTCTCCACCGCCGCCGAATCGATGGCCACCGAAAAGAAGCCCGACGCCGCCAAACCCACCCCCGGCAAACTCCTGACCTCCGAAGCCGCCTACCTCGAAGCCATCAAGCCCGACCGCGAAACGCCCGACGCCGTCCAGGGCATCCTCGGCACCGCCAAGACCGACGAAGAACACTGGCTCACCGCCGGCGTCCCTCCCACCGTCAACGCGTTAGTCCAAGGCCGAACCGTCTACGCCCCCCTGAAGCTCGATAAAGGCGTCAACGCGGCCTATTTCCTAGGCGCCGACAAGCTCCTCGCCTCCGGCTACATGTGGGAAGAAAACCGCAAGCAGCTCGCCTACAAGCCGCTAGTCATGATCGAACGCCAAGGCTCGGGCCACGTCATCGGCTTCGCCTTCGACCCCAACTTCCGTGCCTATCTCGACGGCATGAACGTACTCTTCTTAAACGCCGTCTTCCGCGGCCCGGCCCACGCGCGATGAACAATCTAACAGTCCTCCTCCGCAAAGCCCTGCTCGGCGACAAACTCGCCGAGCAGGAAGCCATTGCCATCGTCTACCCCGAACTCAAAAAAATCGCCGCCCGCCTCTCCTCCCGCGAACGCGCCGACCCGGCCCTCTCCCCCACCGTCCTCGTCAGCGACTTCTACACCGAAAAGTTCGCAGTCGGCCTCACCGAAGACATCACCGACCGCAACCACTTCTTCGCCCTCGCCGCCCGCGCCATGCGCCAGGTCCTGGTCGACCGTGCCCGCGCCCGCACCACCCTCAAGCGCCAGCCCATCGATCCCAATCTCTTCAACCGCCCCTGCACCGCCCTGGCCCCCGAAACCCTGCTCGCCCTGGAAACCGCCCTCAAAAAATTGGAAGAGCTCGACGCCCCCGCCGCCCGAGTCGTCGAACTGATGTTCTTCCTCGGCTGTACTCTCTCAGAAACCGCCGCCGCCCTCAACCTCCCTCTCCACAAAGTCCGCCAAAACTGGGACTTCGCCCGCCACTGGCTAACCACCCAACTGTCCTAACCCAACAACACCCTCTCCACCGCCCTCACCACTCCCCTCCACCAAGACCGGGCCTTTGCCCGCCACCGGCTTACATCCGTCTTAAACTAGTGTCAGTCACCCTATTTTTTTCCGTAAAACCCTAGCAATACATTCTCCACCGCCAACCCAAACGCCAACGCATCCTTCGGCCGCACCCCCGCCTCATACGCCATCGCCCCGCAGATCAACTCCGCCACCGGATCCCCCGCCAACAACCGCCCCGCCGCCTCCGCCCGCCTCTCCAAACCCTGTTCCTCCACAATCTCCGGGCAAACCCCCGTCAGCGCCTCGCACAAAATCACCGCAAACGAATAAATATCCGCCGTCGGCCGCGCCGCTCCCCCCATCTGCTCCGGAGCCAAATAGAACAACGTGCCCCCCACGCTCGTCGCCCGCGCACTCGTCGCCCCCGGCGGCTTACAAACCGCAATCCCAAAGTCCACAATCACCGCCCGCTCGTCGTCCCCCTCCGGCCGCAAAATAATATTCTCCGGCTTCAAATCCCGATGAATCACCCCCGCCGCATGCGCCGCCCCCAGCGCCTCGCCAAGCTGCCGTGCCAACAGCGCCACCCGCCCCCGCTCCATCGCCCCGATCTCCAAAACCTCCCGCAACGTCGGCCCCGGCACATAATCCAAAACCAAATACGCCCCGCCATCCTCCCCAATCGAATAGTCCAAAATCCCCACCACCCCCGGATGCGAAATCCGCCGCAAACTCTCCACCTCCCGGTCCAACTCCTTCCGCACCGCCGACGCCGAAGCCAGCGCCTTCACCGCCACCTCCTTCCCGTCCAACTCGTCCGCCGCCCGGTACACCGTCGCAAACGCCCCCGTCCCAATCACCGCCAACCCCTGATACCGCCCCCCAAACACCGGCAACCCCCGTTGCCGTTCCAAAAACGCCAACTTCGCCGCCGCATACGCCTCCGCCTC
>CANIFK010000663.1 GCA_947466555.1 Acidobacteriota bacterium
CCCCCGGCCCCGCCCCGCCAGACGCTCTCCGTCCGCCCCGGTCGTACCAGTCTCCCCAGCCGCGTCGCCGACAATCTCTACTGGCTTGGCCGATATGCCGAGCGTGTCGACAGCGGCGTCCGCCTCGTCCGTTCCCTCCTGCCCGCCCTCTCCGGCGAAGAGGATTTCGGTCGCGCCGCGTCTCTCGAAACGGTCGTTCAGTTGATGTCCGGACTCCGCTTTCTGCCCGACACGGTGCCGCTGATGCCCCTCGGCCAACAGCGGTGGCATTTGCAGAAACTGCTTTCCGACCTGGTGTACGATGCCACCCGCATGGCTGGCATCGGCTGGAACCTGAAGCAGATGCGCCGGTCCGCCTGGAACCTCAAAGAACGCTTGTCCTCCGACACCTGGCGAGTCCTCCAGCAACTGGAGTCGGACCTCTCCCGAACCCCTCCCGGCAACCCGGATCAGCGCCTTACCGCGCAGATCACGCTCCTCGATGGCGTGATCGTCACTCTCGCCGCGTTCAACGGCTTGGTCATGGAAAACATGACCCGCGGCCACGGCTTCCGGTTTCTCGACATTGGTCGCCGCCTGGAACGGTCGCTCCAAATGGGTGACCTGCTGCGCGCCGGCATCGTCGGCTCCCCAGGCGGCAATGACGGCGCTCTGCAACTGCTCCTCCACATCGCCGACAGCAGTATCACTTACCGCTCCCGCAACTTGACCATGTTGCGTGCCGACCTTGTCCTCGACCTCCTGCTCTGCGACGAAACCAACCCGCGCTCGGTCGGCATGCAACTCGCCGCTCTCCGCGACCACGTCGACGAACTTCCCGAACACGCCGAAATTGGCCGTCAATCCCGCGAACAGCGCCTCGCCCTGAAGACGCTAACCGCCGTCCGTCTCGCCGACGTCGAACTGTTGACTCGCCGCGACGAGGAGTGTAGTCTCGGCCCTCTCGGGGACCTGCTCGCCTCTCTCAAAACAGATATGTTCGATCTGTCCGAGGCCCTCACCGCCCAGTATCTGAGCCACCTCCAAACCGCCCGCTTGCGTTCCTCGGATTAATGCCATGACCTATCGCGCCAAACACATCACCCGGCATATCTACGAGGAGCCCGTCGCCCAAAGCATTAACGAACTCCGCCTCACTCCGCGTGAATTTGGTCGGCAGCACGTGACGGAATGCCGGATCCAGGTGGAGCCCGAACCTGCTCTCTGGCGCACTCGTAAGGATTGGTTCGGCAACGAAGTCACCACGTTTTCCATCTTCGAACCGCACGACCGTTTCACGGTCACGGCCACCAGCATTGTCGAAGTCGAACCGGCACGCGTTGGTGTACTTCCCACACTCCGTTGGGAGGAGGCATGCGCACTCTTGATCGAAGGCGCCGACAATCCCACCCTCGAAGCCTCCGAGTTCATCTACGATTCCCCCTTTATCTCCGCCAGTCCCCAACTGGCTGCTTTCGCCAAACCTTCTTTCGCCAGCGGCCGCCCCTTGGTGGAAGCGCTTGATGACCTCTCCCGGCGCATCCATCGCGAATTCGAGTACGCGCCGAAATCCACTTCCATTGACATGCCGCTCGCCGAAGTGCTGAAGAATCGCCGGGGCGTCTGCCAGGACTTCTCCCACGTTATGATCGGCGCCCTCCGCTCGCTGCGTCTCGCCGCCCGCTACGTCAGCGGCTATCTCCGCAGCGGCGCTAACTACCAGGGGGCCGAAGCCTCCCACGCCTGGGTCGCGGTCTTTGTTCCCGGCGCTGGTTGGCTGCATTTCGACCCCACCAACGATATGGTGCCCTCCGATGGCCATGTTACTCTTGGCTGGGGGCGGGATTATGGCGATGTTACTCCCGTCAAGGGCGTAACTCTCGGAGGTGGCTCGCAACTGGTCGAAGTTGCTGTCCGTGTGGATCCAGTCACCGCCGCTGCCGCTGTTTCTTAGCGAGAAACATTGAAGCTCCGTCCGCTCTGGCCGATATGGCTTGAGTACGATGCGCTTCACCCTCGTATTATTCGTGTTCAGTTTGTACTCTCCACTCGCGGCCCAACCGGGCCGCGACGTTTTCGATGCCTCGCGTGTGACAGACATCCGGCTCGAATTCGCCCCCGGCCAGTATGAGCGTCTACAGCAGAACTACTTACTCGATACTTACTACGAGGCTACGTTTTCCTGGGAAGGGCATACGGTAGCAAAGATCGGCGTCCGGTCCCGCGGCAATGGCAGCCGTATTGGCGCCAAACCCGGCCTGAAACTCGATTTCAATCAATTCGTCAGCGGTCAGTCCTTCCTCGGCTTCAAGGCTCTCGATCTCGACAACCTCGCGCAGGACCGTTCCATGATGGCCGAGTATCTCAGCCTCCAGCTTTTCGAAAAGATGGGTATTCCCGCGCCCCGCGCTACGTACGTCCGTCTGTTCGTCAACGGTGCCAACGCCGGCCTCTATACGCTCGTCGAACCGGTCGACAAACTCTTCCTCCAGCGGACGCGCGCGGAGGACTCGGGCTACCTCTACGACTATGAATGGGCCACCGAATACTGGTTCCACTACGCCGGCCCTGACCCCGCCATATACTCCCCGCTCCCATTCACTCCAAAAACCAACGAGAAATCTCCCGACGCCACACCCCTCGTCGATTTTATCCGTACCCTCAACGAAGCTTCCGACGAAGATCTCCCCGCCGCACTCGCTCCCTTCATCGACGCGCGCCAGTTTCTCGACTACCTGGCCGTTGAAACCTTCCTGGTAGAACGCGACGGCATGACCGGCGATTGGGGCATCAACAACTTCTATCTCTATCGCCCGAAGGGCCTGCGCCGCCACTTTTTCATCCCCTGGGACAAAGACGCCACCTTTGGCTCCCCCGATCAATCGATATGGAATAGAACGGACCGAAACG
Source organism: Acidobacteriota bacterium (assembly GCA_947466555.1). GTDB lineage: Bacteria > Acidobacteriota > Terriglobia > Bryobacterales > Bryobacteraceae. The sequence goes on from CANIFK010000663.1 coordinate 2,890, forward strand.
TCCTAACCCGTCGCCTCCTCGATAACCCCGAGTACCGGGACTATTTCCTCCGCGCCCTCGAAAAATGTTCGACAATCGCCGGAAATTCCGGTGGCTGGCTCGATCGCGAAATCGAGCGTACCGCCGCTCTCATCCGTCCGTTCGCCGAATCCGACACGCGCAAGCCGTACCTCACTTCCGAGTTCGAAGACACTCTAATCCACCTCCGCGACTTCGCCGCCACCCGCGCCGCCTTCATCCGCGCCGAAATTGCCGCTACACCGTAATCGCGTTGCTCCGCTCCCCTCCGGCAGAGATTACCAACTCCCCCTCCACCGCCGGTAACTCCACAATCTGCACTCCCGCCACAGGCCCCGGCAGCAACCGGCAACCCGTCTCAACACCATTTACACGCGCACCGACCGCCCCGTTGTACCCATCCATACCCGTCGCATAAACCCGCAGAACGCCCCCACTTCGCACCCCCGATCCCGCAAACAGCGCCGGCGCCACCGGCACCACTTCAATCTCCGTCTCCGCCCGCCCGTTCGGTGTGGAAACCTCCAATCGCACCCGGCCCACAAGCCCGGCCGGCAGCAACGCGTTAATCTGCCCCGGCGTTACCGCCAACACCTCCAACCCCCGCACCGAAACCTCCCGGCTTCCCGGCAACCCCAACTGCCATCCGAACACGCTCACCGGGCTCCCCCGTCCAATCCGCGTCCCAAACGACGCCCCATTCACCACCGCGCGCACCATCGGCCGCGGTCGCAACGTCACCGAATCAAACGCCAACCCATCCAGCCCCACCGCCGCCACATCCAACCGGTACCCATTCACCGCGCACCGCAAATAGTGGTTCGCCGTCACCCCCCGCGCCACCAATGGCGACCCTCCCACCGGGTACAACGGTGCCCCGCCGCCCCCCGTCGTAAAGTAAGTCGCCTCCCCCG
>CANIFK010000664.1 GCA_947466555.1 Acidobacteriota bacterium
ACCGTCAACAAGCGGAACGCCGCCACATACAACCCCACCTCCGTCCCCCCGCGCACCGCCCCCAACACAAACACGTCCAGGTTGTACAGCAGGTTTCCCAACAGCAAACTACCAAAAAACGGCCACGCCTCCCGCTGCAAATCCTTTTCCAACACCTTGCCTTCGCGCACCGGCCCACCCGCGGCCAGCCAGTACCAGCCCGATGCCATCAGCTCTCCCGCGCTCAACGCCGCCGCCACCCAAACCAACGGCAAACCCATCATCGACGCGCCAAAAAACACCGCGCTTGCCAATAGCGCCCCCACCGCCACCGGCGCACTCTCCTGCCGCGCCAGCAACAGCCAGCGCACCTGCAACGCCCCCGCCAGCCACATCCCCGCCATCGCCAACAACAGCCCATTCCCCCAAATCGCCGCCACCACCAGCAGCACCAAAAACACCGGCGCCCGCAACCGCACCACGGCCGACCGCACCGCCTCCGCCGCTCCCGGCTCCCGCGTCACCCGCAGCATCGCCGGCACATCCAGCCCCCGCTGCACCCCCAGCATCCCGTAGGAAGCCACCGCCTGCGCCACGCCGAACACCCCCATCGCCGCCGGCCCAAACCGCCGCGCCAGGGCCAGAAACGCCAGCGCATGCAGCCCACGCGCCACGCCTTCACCAGCGCTCAATGTCAGGAACTGTCGGACCACGATGTTAAGATTGTCCTTTATGCCAGTACGTGCTGGCGTCGTCGGCCTCGGCGGCGTCGCAGATCGCATCCACCTTCCCGCCTGCGCGGCCATCCCTGGGTTGGAGATCGCCGCGGGAGCAGATCCGAACCCGCAAACCCGCCAGGCCATGGCCACCAAGTTCGGCATCCGCGAAACCTACGCCGGGTTCGAAGAACTCCTCGCCAAGGCCAAGCCAGACTTCATTATCCTCGGCACCCCGCCCGGTTCGCACTATGAAATCTGCCGCCAGGCCCTCGAAGCCGGCGTCCACGTCTTCTGCGAAAAACCGTTCATGCCCACGGTCGAAGAAGCCACCACGATCGTCGAACTCGCCCGCGCCAAAAACCTCCTCCTCCGCGTCAACAACCAGTACCGCTACATGACCTACTACGCCGAAACCAAGCGCCGCTTGGAACAAGGCGAGTTCGGCCGGCCCTTCTACATCCAGTGCTGGCAGCAGATGTTCCACCCGCCCGGCAAAGAAACCAACTGGCGCAGTTCGCTCAAGCAATACACGCTCTTCGAATTCGGCACCCACGCGCTCGACTTGGCCTGCTTCTTCTTCGACGCCCTGCCCGACACCGTCAACGTCTTCACCCCGCAAGTCCGCCCCGAATTCGACGCCGACGTTCTCGTCAACGCCACCCTCCGCTTCCCCGCCGAACGCCTCGCCACGTTCTCCTTCAACCGCGTCAGCCACGCCCCCGAAAAGTACCTGGAAATGCGCATCGACTGCGAAAAGGCCTCCCTCCGCATCTCCCTCGGCGGCGTCGCCCGCGTCTCCATCGATTGGGCCAAAAACTCCCGCCGCTTCTACCTGAAGCACGGCTTCGTCCGCGGTGGCCAGGCCCGCGCCGAAATCAACGGCGTGCCCCACACCTACTGCAATAGCCCCAAACCCGAATTCGCCGCCGCCACCGCCGAACATCTAAAGCTCTTCCTCAAACAAATGGAACTGCCCGTCCGCCCCACCGACGCCGCCGAACACGCCCGCGACGTCCTCAGCCTCGTCTTTGCCGGCTACGAAAGCGCCAATACCGGGGAAACCGTCCGCCTGGCACGGCCATGAAACCGAATCCCCTTTGGATCATCTGGCTCCTCTTCGCGCTCGCCATCACCTTCACGCCATTCCAAACGCTCGCCGGCGTCTTCCGCACCCATAGCCCCGCCCCCGTCGCCGCCGCCCTCCCGGCCATCCCGTTCCTGCTCGCCCTCGGCGCATGGCTCACCCACCGCCTCCGCCTCCCCCGTTGGGAACCCGTTATCCTAATCGCCCTGCCAACGCTGCTCTGCCTCGTCAAAGCTCCCATCCCCACCCTCCTCGCCGCGGCGCTCCTCCTCTCCGCCCACGCCATCGGCGCCCGCCTGCTCTCCGATCCGCCTGCCTCCCCCCCCCTCCGCATCGGCCTCCGCTTCGGCTTGGGCATCGGCGTCATCACGTTCGCTCTCTTTCTAACCGGCCTCGCCGGCCTCCTCCGCTGGCCACTCGCCGTGCTCATCCTCCTCCCCGCCCTCGATATCCGCGCCCTCCTTCCCGACATCGAACTCCTCCGCACCCGCTGGGCCGAAATGGAGGACATCCGCCACCCCGCCGTCTCCCTGGCCTACTTCTTCGCCCTCGGCTTCGCCGTCCTCGGCGCCCTCTGGATCCTCACCCCCAACATCGCCTGGGACCCCCTCAAAATGCACCTCGCCAGCGCCCGCTGGTATGTCGAAACCGGGACACTCTCCCCTGTCCCCCTCATCCCCGAATCCTATTACCCCCAAGGCGCCGAACTCCTCATGGCGCTCCTCTGGACCCTCGGCGGCCAACCCGCCGCCCAGCTCCTCGCCCCCGTCTTCTTCCTCGGCATTCTGCTCCTCACCGCCGCCATCCTCCGCGAATGCGGCCTCGCGCCCGCCGCCGTACTCTGCGGCATCGTCGCCGCCGCCTCCACCCCCTTCCTCCACTGGACCGCCTTCGTCGCCAAAAACGACACCCCGCTCGCCTTCTTCCTCCTCGCCTCCCTCGTCTGCCTCCTGCGCAAACGCGTATTCCTGGCCACGTTCTTCCTCGCCATGGCCTTCGGCATCAAACATGTGGCCCTCTTCGGCGCCATCGCCCTCACGCCCCTCTTCCTCCGTGAAATCTGGCAATCCCCCAAACGCCTCCGCACCCTCGCCACCGTCGCCGCGCTCTTCCTCGCCCTCGGAACCTTCTCCCTCATCCGCACCTATTCACTCACCGGCAACCCCCTCTATCCCGAAAACGCCAGCCGCACCGTCGACGTCAGCGTCGTCAATCATCCCTATCAGTCCACCGGCGAACGCGTCATGCGCTACGTCGGCATCCCCTGGCTCCTCCACTTCGACGGCCAGCGCGCCTTCGAATCCTCCTCGCCCAACCCCATGGGCTTCTGGCTCGTTTTCTTCGCCCTCGCCGGCCTCTCCTGGATCATCGACCGCACCACCGCCCTCCGCCTCACCCTCCTCTTCTGCGGCATCTATCTCCTCTATTGGGTCTCCATCCTCGTCACCCTCCGCTACGCCTTCGCGCCGATCTTCCTCTTAATCGCCCTCACCGCCCCCGCCCTCTTCCGTCTTCCCCGCTGGCTGGCCGTGCCCGCCGCGTTCTACTGCCTGACGTTCTCCCTCGCCGTCTGCACCCTCATCGAAGTCTCCCCGCCCCAGCTCCTCTGGGCCGCCGGCCGCGTCAACACCGACGGCTTCCTCCGCCAGGCCCTACCCATCTACCCCGCCTCCCAGGCCCTCCACGGCAAAGCCACCAAATCAGACCGTATCCTCGCCCTCGACGGCTGCGTCACCCCCTACGCCCCGTTCGCAGGCACCGTCCGCTGCGTCTACCACACCGATTTCGACGATTCCGCCCCCCGCCTCCTCTCCGAAATCAAAGCCGGTGCCTACCGCTTTCTCATCCTCCCGCCCAATCCGCTCACCCAACAAGCCCTTCTATCCATTACTGCTAAGCAGGTCTACTCCGACCCCCAATTCGCCGTATACGATCTAAACCCCCATTAAAAACAGCTAGACTAATGGAATCAACGTAGTCTTACGTTTCGGGGTATCTCCATGCGTCGTTTTTGGATCAGTCTGGCGTTCACCTG
>CANIFK010000665.1 GCA_947466555.1 Acidobacteriota bacterium
CCGCTGTTGCCGATTCGGCCGTAGGTTGGGTTGCAGATACAGAAAGCCCGCGGCTTTGGGGCCGCGGGCTTTGCTGGTTGGTATTGGGTTTGTTAGAACCGGTAGCGGATGGCTAACTGGACCTGGCGGGCATCACCGGCTGCGGTGATGTTGCCGAAGGTGGAGGAGCCGAAGTTAGTTACGGGGTTGGCGAAGTTGACGGTGTTGAAGGCGTTGAAGGCCTCCAGCCGCAGGTCGATGGCGGAGCCTTCGGTGACGGCGAAGCGTTTCACCAGGCTGAAGTTGACGTTGAAGAGCTTGGGCCCCAAGGCGACGTTGCGCTGGGAGTTGCCGGGGGTGTTGACGGGCTGGACGGCGAAAGCGGAGGCGCTGAGGAATTTCAGGCGGTCCGTCTTCGGGTCGATGCCGCTGTTGGCGATGCCGATGCGGTTGGGGCGGATGCCGCCGCCGTTGCGACCGAAGAACGTGTAGTTCTGGTTGGTGGCGGGGTTGACGCCGGTGCCGGCGAGGGTGACGTTGATGGGGAGGCCGGTGCGGGTGCTGACGATGTTCGAGATCTGCCAGCCGCCGATGAGGGCGTCCGTTACTTTGTTCCAGTTATTGCCGAACTTATGGCCGCGGCCGATGGGGAGTGTGTAGACGTTGGTCCAGGTGAAGCGCTGGCGGGGCGTCTGGCTCTGGGGTCCGCGTTCGGCGCTGAGGATATCCAGATACTGCGGCTGGGTGCCGGCGTCGTAGGCACCAGCTTCGTCGATGGCGCTGGCGTAGGTGTAACTGACCAGCGAGTAGAGCCCCTTGGACATCTGCTTCTCGTATTTGAGTTGCAGGGAGTTATACCAGGAGCGGGCGCGGGTGGCCCCCATGGTGATCTGGGTCCACTGGGGATAGGGACGGTTCGCCGGGACGGTGCCATCGACGCCCCAGGGGGTCTGGTTGAGCGCGTAGGTGAACTGGAGGTTCTTGCCGCGGTTGCCGACGTAGGCGACTTCGAAGGTCGAATTCGCGGGCAGGAGGTACTGCAGGGCGACGTTGAACTGTTGCACGCGGGCGGCTTTGAAATCCTTTTCGCGGGCGCGGAGGGAGATGATGTTGGTATTGATGTTGGTGAAGATACCGTTGGGAACGGGATCGGAGAGCTTGAACGGGGGCGGGCCGGAGCCGACCTGAGCGAGGGTGACGGGGATCAACTGCGGCGGGTTGAGGGGCAGGTTGATGTCCGAACCAAAGATGTCTTCGCCGGAGAAGAAGAAGCCGTAGCCGCCGCGGAGGACGAGTTTCTGGGGTTTGATCTGCCAGGCGGCGCCGATGCGTGGGCCAATGTTCGATTGATCTGGACTTACTAAGTAGTCTCTGTCTCCGGTGGGGTAGACCAGCTTACCGGACTGGGGGTCGAAGTTAATGTTCTGGATTGGCTTCTTGCCGTAGTAGGGCGTGGTGTATTCGTAGCGGAGACCCATGTTGAGGGTGAGCGACGGGTTGACCTTCCAATCGTCCTGGAAGTAGCCTGCGTAGGCCTTCTGCAGCTGTTCGACGTTGGTTTGGGTGTTGGCGTCGAATTGCTGGATGTAGCCAACGAGGACATCGGCCATGGCTTCACCGGTGAAGCGGCCGCCGAAGGAGTAGTTGGGAACGGTGCGGGTGAGGTCCTGGAAGAGGTTGTTCTTTTGGCGGGTTTCAAAGCCCATGCGCATGGTGTGGGCGCCGCGGATGACGGAAAGGGAGTTCAGGAACTGGAAGAGTTCCGGAGCCTGGAACTGCGGGCGGAAGTTACGGGTTCCGAGTGAGTTGTAGTTACTCACGGAGATTTGCGGGATACCGCCGTTGCCTTTGGCGATGGCTTCCGGGGGGATGTTTTTGAACCCAAAGGCGGCGGCGCCGGGGCCGGTGATGCCGGGGTTGGTGAACGTCGCGTAGGTGCGGTTGTAGCCGAAGCGGAAGACGTTGACGACGGACGGGGAGATGGTGCGGGTCCACGTGGCGCCGTAGGAGTGGTTAGAGTTGAACTGGCCGCCCTGGTTGTTGGCACCATCGGCGGGGCCATCGAAGAGGGCGTCGCGGTAGATGTCCTGGCGGAGGTAGCTCCAGCGGAGGGAGAAGATGTCTTTGGAGCTGAGGTTGTAATCGCTCTTGATGTCGCTCTTGTGGGTATCTTCTTTGCCGGCGCGGGAGACGCCGTAGTTATTGATGTTCTGGCCGCTTGCGGCGATGGAGCCGGTCTGGTTGGACTTGGGATAGAGGTCGATCAGCTTTTTGCCGAGGGCGTCGAAGCGGGAGGCGGGGATGGCGTTGTTGGGATAGGGGACCTTGGTGTCGGGGTCCGTTACGGCGCGGTAGAAGACGCCGGATTTCTGGGCTTCAGTGGGGACGGTGACGAGGAAGGCGTTGGCGAAGGACTGTTTGAAGCCTTCGTAATCGCCGAAGAAGAAGAGCTTGTTTTTGACGACGGGGCCGCCGATGGTGCCGCCGTATTGGTTCCAGGTGAGGTCGGGCTTGGCGGCGCCGATCAAGTTGTTGGTCCAGGGGGTGGCGGCGAGGGAGGTGTCCCGGTTGTAGTACCAGCCGGAGCCGTGGAGCTGGTTGGTGCCGCTTTTGATGACGACGTTGATGGCGGCGCCGGCGGAGCGGCCGAACTCGGCGGAGTAGGAGTTGGTTTGAACCTTGAATTCGCTGATGGCGTCGGGCGAGGGCTGGACGACCTGGGCGGAGAGGGCCTGGGCGTTGGTGGTGCCCTGGTTGTTGTCGACGCCGTCGATGATGAAGTTGTTCTGGGCCTGGTAGTTGCCATTGACGACGAACCAGCCGGGGCCGCGGGTGGTGGTGAGGACGGTGCTTTCCGTCGCGCCGGGGACGAGGAGGGCCAAGTCCGTATAGCGGCGTGCGGCGAGGGGAAGCTCGACGGCGATGGAGCCGCGAATTACCTGGCCGAGGGAGCCCTGTTCGGACTGGACGATATCGGCGGAGGCGGAGACTTCGACCGATTCGGAGACGGAGGCGAGTTGGAGATTGACGCGGACGAGTTTGCGTTCGTCGACTTCGAGTTGGAGGCCGGTGACGCGGGTTTGCTGGAAGCCGGGTTTGGTAACTTCGGCGGTGTAGGCGCCGCGGACGAGCGGGGAGAAGATGGCGTAGCCTTCTTCGTGGGTGTCACGGAGGGTGATGACGCCGGTGGCGGTGTTGGTGAGTTTGACTTTGGCGTCGGCGACGGGGGACGCGGTGCTATCGCTGACGAAGATGCGAAGGGTCCCGGAATCGGTTTGCGCCAGCGCGAGAGCTGGCAGCAGTAGGAGTGATAGTAGGGCGTGTTTCATATGGTTTTCAGAAGTTGAGCGAGAAGTTCGTATTGGTCGGTGGCGATGAGATCGACGCCGGCGTTGATGGCGGCTTTCCAGCGGGTTTCAGCCGCCTGGAGCGAACCGAAGTTGTAGCCTTGGCCCCAGCCCTGGTTATCTTCCGGGGCGAAGCCATCGATGGTGTAGAAGCGGATCCAGAAGCCCTTTTTGTGGGCGTGGGTGACGAGGGCGCGGAGGCGGGCGTCGTCTTCCGCGGTCCAGGGGCCGGCTTTCCGTTGGCCGCCTTCTTCGACGATGTACCAGGAGTTGTTCCACCAGCGGCGGTAGTTGGTGGGGGTGGCGGTGAGAATCTGTTCGGGGGGCGTTGCGGTGGAGTGGCGGCCCGGGGCGGAGTGGGCGGAGCCGAAGAGGCGGAGTTTGGCGCCGGTGGGGAGGGCGTTGAAAAAGACTGCTTCCTGGGCGTCGTTGTCTTCGGTGAGGACGAGGAGGGGTTTTAATTCCAGGGGCTGGAGGGTGTGGGGATCG
>CANIFK010000666.1 GCA_947466555.1 Acidobacteriota bacterium
GTCCCCGCCTCCACCGCCGTCAACGTCCCCTCGGCCCCGTAAGTAAACACCCGCCCGTCAGCCACGCAAGGCGCCGCCCGAGGCCCCTCGTCAAACCCAAAATCGTCCCGATACCCCGTCTCATAAGAAGCCTTCCAAACCGGCTTCCCGCTCTTGGCCTCCAGCGCCTCCAAAACCTCCGAACCACCCACCCGGTGAAACACAAACAGCTTGCCCCCCGCCACCACCGGCCCCGCAAACCCCGCGCCAACCTTATATGTCCAAGCCGTCTGCAGTCCCCCGCTGCTCCACCCAAAATCCCCATCGGGATAAAATCCGTTCCGCGCCGGACCCAGATGTTGCGGCCAATCCCCAGCCAGCGCAACCCCTGGCACAATCATTTGAAGAGCGGCCCTCCGGCCCATCGCAACGTTGATCATGTCAACTATTCTGATGCACCGAGACGACCGGTTGGAATATGTGTTGAAATAGTGCCCAAGTGAGGAGTCTGGATGCGTAAACGCAATATCGTCCCAATGCTGTTGACCGGTGCCCTGATGGCCGGGTTCTCGGTGGTCTCCGCCTGGCAAGGCCCCGCCCCGAAATCCTCGGAAACAGTAGCAAAACCGCGCAAAAAGGCCTCCTCATCCGACGAGCCCGAAGCCAAGGCCCCCCAGCCGACCGACAAAGTCGAATCCAAGTTCAAGAAGAAGCCCGGCGAAGAACTCCCCGTCGGCCTCCCCACCTTTAAGAGCGATGTCGCCACCGTCTCGGTCGACGTCGCCGTCCTCGACAAAAACGGCCGCTTCATCCCCAACATCCCCCGCGGCAACTTCCGCATCCTCGAAGACGGCGCCCCCCAGCAAATCGCCGGCTACGTCGTCGGCGAAGCCCCCATGACCGTCTGCATGGTCATCGAATTCTCGAATTTGTACCAACAGTACTGGTCCAACGGCTGGTATGAAACCCTCCAGGCCTCCTACGGCTTCCTGCAAACGCTGAAGCCCGAAGATTACGTCGCCATCGTCGCCTACGATCTCCGCCCCGAAATCCTCTCGGACTTCTCCACCGACAAGAGCAAGGCCATGGAAGGCATGCAGCGCCTCCGCATCGCCGCCTACTCGGAATCCAACCTCTACGACGCCCTCACCGACACCGCCGAGCGCATGTCCGAAATCGAAGGCCGCAAAGCCATCGTCCTCATCGCCAGCGGCGTCGACACTTTCTCCAAGCTCACCTTCGATCAAACCCGCAAGAAGATCCAGCAGGCCGGCGTACCCATCTACGCCATCGGCATCATGCAGGCCCTCCGCGAGTGGCTCGACGCCCGCGGCTACATGGGCGGCATCCAGCGCCTCGATTTCCTCCAGGCCGATAACCAAATGCGCACCTTCGCCCGCGAATCCGGCGGCCAAAGCTTCTTCCCCCGCTTCTTCGGCGAATTCCCCAATATCTACCGCGGTATCCACCAGGCCCTCCGGAACCAGTACGCCCTCACTTACCAGCCCACTAACCTCTCCAAAGACGGTAAGTACCGTAAAATCACCGTGCAACTGGTTAACCCCGCCACCAACGAACCGCTCCGCATCGTCGACGAAAAGGGCAAACCCATGAAGTACACCATCGTTGCCAAGCCCGGCTACACCGCCCCCCGCGAAGTCGAATAGCCCAACGGCAAAACCTTGTGGTTCCACCTCCTGGCCACACTACCAATAGTGGGCCGCCCGACAGCGTGAAACCCCCGGTTTTGTTGGCGATTAAGGCCATCGCCGCGCCCCCATTCCGCCCGATTTGTCAAGCGAAACATCTCTCCCGGAATGAAGGTATTAGAGGCGTGTTGACACCGTTGTCATTCACCTGTTAACTTCCAATTCGGTCCTCTTACTATCTAATGCACTCGGTATCTGAAAGAACCATTGCGGCGCCTGTCAGGCTGCTGCTTGTCGATGATCATCCCGCGGGTTTAGCCGCCCGCACATCCGTACTCACTGAGCTGGGGTTTGCCATTACCACCGCTACGTCTGCGGAAGCCGCGCTGGAGAAATTCACCGCGGAACCTTTTCCTCTTGTAGTGACGGATTACAAGCTGCCCGGCAAAACAGGCGTTGACCTGATTGCCGGAATCCGGGCGGTTTCGCCCGATGCCCGAATCGTCCTGATCTCCGGGTTTGTCGATGCGCTGGGGTTGACCGAACACTCAACCGGCGCCGACGCTGTCCTCACCAAAAGTGCAAATGAAGTCTCGCAGTTGATTCGTGCTGTAAATAGGTTGCTCCGCCGCTCCGTGGCCAAAAAGCCCGGCAGCGTCCGGAAAATAGCGGTAAAGAAGGTCGGCACGGCGAGTTGATGCGCCGCGCTGCGAAATGGATCGCGCTCTGCGCCGTGCTCATCACGGCGGTGCAGAGCGCCCCTCCTCCCGCGGCAAAAAAGAAAGCGGCCGCCAGACCAGCCGCCGCCAAGCCGGCCCCGGCAAAGCCCGCCCCGGTCAAACCCACCCCCGGCCCCCCCGAAAACGCCGTCGCCGAACGCTGGCTCCAGTCGATGACGCTCCGCCAGCGCATCGCCCAACTGATCGTCATCCGCACCCACGGCAACATGGCCAACGTCCGCGGCCGCGAATGGCGCAATATCGTCCGCTGGGTCCGTGATTCCCAGGTCGGCGGCATCATCGTCGTCAACCGCGTCCGCCGCGGCGCCGTCGTCAAGGCCGAGCCCTACGAAACCACCCAGTTCGTCAACCGCCTCCAGCGCCTCGCCAAAACGCCCCTCCTCGTCGGTGGCGATTTCGAACGCTCCGTCTCCATGCGCTTCGACGGAACAATCCAGTACCCCCACAACATGGCCTACGGCGCCGCTGGCCGCCCCGATCTCACCGAAGAGTTTGGCCGCATCACCATGCGCGAAGCCCGCGCCCTCGGCTTCCAGTGGGTCTTCGCTCCCAGCGCCGACGTCAACTCCAACCCCGATAACCCCATCATCGGCATCCGCGCCTTCGGTGTCGATGCCGCCACCGCCTCCACCCACGTCCAGGCCTTCCTCCGCGGCGCCCACACCACCCCGCCCCTCGGCCTCACCACCGTCAAACACTTCCCCGGCCATGGCGATACCGCCACCGATTCCCACGCCGCCATGCCCGTCGTCGCCAGTGATCGCGCCCGCCTCGACGCCGTCGAACTCGCCCCCTTCCGCGCTGCCATCGCCGCCGGGGTCGATTCCGTCATGACCGCCCACATCGCCCTCCCCGCCGTCGACCCCTCCAACGTCCCCTCCACCATCTCCCCCGCCGTCATCACCGACGTGTTGAAGAAGGATCTCGCCTTCACCGGTATCGTCACCACCGACGCCATGGATATGGAAGCCCTCGCCCGCGAATACGGCAGTGCCGAAAGCTCCATCCGCGCCATCGAAGCCGGCGTCGACGTCCTGCTCATGCCCCGCGATCCCGACCAAGCCATCGAAGCCCTCGTCAAAGCCGTCGCCGCCAAACGCCTCACCCCCGCCCGCATCACCGAATCCGCCCGCAAAGTCCTCCGCGCCAAGGCCCGCCTCGGCCTCCAAAAATCCCGCCTCACTGATGGCGACTCGATCCCCGACATCATGGAAGACGAAGCCTCCATGGTCCACGCCCAGAAGGTCGCCGACGCCGCCGTCGCCGTCCTCCGTGGCGACCGCGCCCGCCTCCCCATCGCCAACACCGCCGCCACCTGTGTCATCGCGCTCACCGAGCGCCGCGCCAACGGCCAGGGCGCCCAGCTAACGGACGAACTCAAACAGCGCGCCCCCGCCATCCGCCTCGAACTCCTCGACCCCCAAATGCCCGAACCCGCCCTCCCCCA
>CANIFK010000667.1 GCA_947466555.1 Acidobacteriota bacterium
CGATGGGTTCGGGTGTTTCGAGGGTTTGCCAGAGGGTGGTTAGGTATTTGGGGCTGAGGTTGTGTTGGCGGGCGAGGGTGGCGAGGGTGGCGGCGGGTTGGCCGAGGGCGGCGCGGTGGCGGTAGCGCCAGGCGGTTTGGATGTAATCGGCGTAGTCGGTATTTTGCTGGTGATAGAAATCGATGATCTGGTGGACGGCGAATTTGTCGCGGTCGGTTTCGGCGAGCATGGGGTGGGGGGCGAAGGCGAAGCCGTCCTCTTTGAGGTAGAGGTGGGAGGCGGTTTCGCGGGCGGCGTCGAGGTATTTTTTCAGCAGGGTGGGGGACATGCTGAGGGTTTCGCCGGAGTTGTCGAAGCCGGCGGTGTTGGCGGGATCGACGGGGAATTTGCGGGTCGGGCGGATGTCGACGCCGGTGAGGTCGCGGATGGTGTAGTTGTACTCGGCGTTGGAGAGGCGGCGGGCGAGGACGATGCCGGGGTCGCCGGCGGTGCGGCGGATTTCGTTGTCGCGAAGGGCGTGGAGCGAGGCGAGGGCGGATTGGCGTTCGGCGTGTTTGGGTTGTGGGGCGCCTTTGGGGGGCATTTCGGCGGCTTCGAGGCGTTCGAGGATCTGGGTGGCGCGGCGGGTGTCGGTTGGGGAGAAGACGGTGAGGTCGAGTTGGGCGGCGGGGGCTTGCTTGCCGTGGCAGGTGGTGCAGTAGGTGCTGAGGAAGGGGCGGATGGATTGGGCGAGGAGCGGGGAGGCCAGGAGTAGGAACAGGGCTGAGGTGGCTGGCCGTTGCATGGGATGAATATATCAGGCGTCGCTGCGCATTAGCGGGGGAGGTGGCGGGGGACTTTGGATTGCAGGATTTCGATGAGGGCGGGGTCCATGTAGGTGTAGCGATCGGGGATGCCGAGGACGATGATTTTCTTTGCTCGCAGGGCGGATTTGAACTTCTCGTTTAGGCGTCTGCGGTGGACGGGTTCCATGGCGAAGATGAGGTCGGCCCATTCGATGAGGTCGAGTGAGAGGGGCGTGTCGGCGTCGGGACTGGTACCGGCGGAGGCGGTTTCGATGCCGGGGAATTTGGCGAAGATGGCTTCGGCGGTGGGGCTGCGGAGGCGGTTGCGGCTACAGACGAAGAGGAGGTTCATACGGTTTGTTAGGGCAGAGCGCAGGTGAAGCTGGCGGCGGATTCGGGGTCGCCTTTTCCTTTGTATTTTGCGGTTTTTGGGTAGGCGCAGAGGGGGCGGGTGCGGCCGGGGAAGGCTCGGCCGGCGGCGATTAAGCGCTCGGGGGCTTCGTTGTTTTCGACCCAGCGTTGGAGGGCGATGAGGGAGTCAAAATCGTCGAGGCCGGGGCCGCCCTGGCAGTGGCACATGCCGGGGCTCAAGAAGAGGCGGGAGAAGTCGTGGGGGATTTGTTTGTAGTAGCGGATGAGGTCGAGGGGGGAGAAGACGGGGTCGCTGCCGCCGGTATAGAGGAGGAGCTTGCCGCCGTGTTGGCGGTATCTGGCGTAGTCGGTACTGGTGGCGTTAATGTCTTTGGCGGCTTTGGCGATGCGGGGTGGATCGGTGTCGAAGTTAAATCGGAAGATGTCGATTTCCGGTTTTTCGCCGGCGAGGGCGAGGCCGTTGAAGAAGGACGGGAAGATGCGGACGTTGATGGCCTGGCCGTTGCCGAGACCGGTCATCCAGATGCGCCAGCCGGGGTCGGCGACGCCGGAGTCGTAGGGCCAGGGGCTGTAGAGAGCTTTGCCTTGGGAGTTTTTGGGGCCGGCGTAGATGTTCTTGAGGGCGGTGGTTTTGGCGGGGGAGAGTGGGAGGGTTTCCGGGTTGAAGTGGCAGGCTTCGGGGCGGAAGATGAGGCCGTCTTTCAAGCCGTCGCGCGAGTCGCATTGATCGAGGACTTTGGCGGCGAGGAGTTTGAGATCGGCTTCGGTGAGGGCTTCGGTGAGCTTGGGGGAGACGGCGGCCAGTTGCATGGTGTTCCAGGCTTCGGCGATGGCGGCGTTGGTGAGGTTGAAGGCGGGGGCGCCGGCGATGATGCCGTTGAAGTATTCGGGGTAGCGCTGGGCCATTTGGAGGCCTTCGCGGCCGCCGTTGGAGCAGCCTTTGAAATACGAGTATTTGGCGGGGCGGCCGTAGTGGTGTTTGATCACCTGGCGGGCGACGTCGGTGACCCGTTTGGTGGAGAGGAAGTTGTAGTCGTCGCGGGCGGAGGGGTCCGCGCCGAAGGAGCCATCGGGGAGCGGGCCGCCGGGGTCCTGGTGGCCGCTATCGGTGCTGATGACGGCGTAGCCGAAGTGGAGGGCGGATTTGGTTTCGGGGGTGATGGCGGCGCCGGTGACACCAACGGCGGGGAGGAGCACGCCGTTGAGCCCGCCGCCGCCCTGGAAGAGGAGGCGGTCTTTCCAGGCTTGGGGCAGGCGGATTTCGAATTTGTCGCCGTAGGGTTTGCCGTCGGCGCCGGTGTGATGATTGGTTTCGCCGTGGACGAGACAGTGGGCCGGGAGGGGGAGCGGGCCGGGGGCGTTGCGGACGGTGACGGGGCGACCGGCGGGCTGATCGACGGCTTCGGTGATGGTGGTGTTTTCGATTTTGAGTTGGAGAAGGGCGGCGCAGTTTTGGGCTTGCGTAGAGAGGGAGAGAAGGAGGAGGATGGCTTGGCGCATGGTGTTTATTGGATTTCCCAGAATTGGAGGAGGACGTGTTGCGGGTGGCGTTCGCCGGTGGCGACGAAGACGGATTTGGTGAGCCATTCGTAGCGGGGGGCGGCGGTTTGAAAGACGGGGGTGGTGCGGAAGTAGTATTCGGCGCGGTCGACGGGGAGGCCGGCGGCGAGGCGTTGGAGGACGGCGGGCGGGCCGTGGCGGAGGCCGCGGTTGACGACGCTGATGCGGGCGCCGTCGTTGGTTTCGATGATGTAGCGGGCTTCGATTTCGGCGGCGCCATCGGGGCGGATCCACTGCCAATCGGCGCCGCCGGGGAGGACGATGCCGTTGACGCGGGGGCCGGTGACGATGCCGCCGGTGATGGGGATGACGCGGTGGGCACCGTTGGGGCCGGGGCCCATTTCAATGGGGGCGGCGACGTGGACCTGGGCTTCGAAGAGGAAGGCGAGTTGCGGGGGCGTCATTTGGATTGGTTGAGGGTGTCGCGGTCGAAGCCGGCGGTGCGTTTGTAGGATTGGGCGATGGTTTCGAGTTCGGATTGGGTGATGACGTCGTGGAGGTTTTCGAAGCCGTTGGGGGCGCGTTCCTCGACGATTTGCATGACCACTTCGGGGCCGTGTTGGCGGTTGCTGTGGACGATTTGGGCGGTGGGGGCGAGGCGGGCGGCTTCGTACGTTTTGAGGGCGTCGATGGGGTTTGGGTTTTCGGTGACGGCGGTGGCGAGGGCGTCGGCATCGAGGATGGCCTGGGAGGCGCCGTTGGAGCCGATGGGGTACATGGGGTGGGCGGCGTCGCCCAGGAGGGTGGTGCGGCCGAAGGACCATTTGGGGACGGGGTCGCGATCGACCATGGGGAATTCGTAGACTTCGGGGGCGCTGGCGATGAGGGCGGGGACGTCGAGGAAGGGGAAGCGCCAGGTTTCGAATTCGGGGGCGAAGGAGGATTTGTCGCCGAGGCGGTTCCAATCGCGGCGGGGGAGATGGGCATCGGCACCGAGGTTGCGTTCGGCGATCCAGTTGATGAGGCCGTTGCCGATGGGGTAGCAGACGAATTTTTGGTCGGCATGGCCGGCCATGATCATGGAGCGGCCGGTGAGGAAGGGCGGGGCTTGCGAGACGGCGCGCCAGAGGAGGCGGCCGGAGAATTTGGGGTC
>CANIFK010000668.1 GCA_947466555.1 Acidobacteriota bacterium
ACTTGGCGCAACCGCCAGCGCCGTTGAAGAACTCCTGGCCGGCCTTGGCATCGCCGGTGAGGACGTTGATGGGCTGGGAGTACGGCCCGCTGCGAAGGGTGTCGGTCACTTTGAGATGGAGGAAGTGGGAGAGCTCCATGACCTGCGCGCCTTCGATAGAAGCCGAGGGGCGGCCGGTGGTGGTGGGGTGCTTCTTGAGCTTGAGGAAGTTGCCGATGGTGGCGCCGTAGCGGTCCTTGAGGACGACGAGGGAGCGGACGATATCGGTGCCTTCCTGTTTGCCGCCGCGGGCGGCGACGCCGTGGCAGCTCATGCATTCGGCGTTGTAGACGGCCTTGCCGCGTTCGGCGGCTTGGGGGTCGACGATGTGGGCGTCGTCGGGGCCGGCTCCGATGAAGCCAGAGCCACCGGCGCCGGCGGTGCCGGAGCGGGGCGGGAGATTTTTGCCCAGATACTCAACAATTTCGCCGAATTCGGCGGAGCTGGCTTTGGCGCCGCGGGCGACCATGCCGTTGACAACGTTGGACCAGTTGTCGCGGGAGTAGCCCTTGCCGGTGACGATTTCCACGCCGTGGCAGGTGGCGCCGCAGACACGCTGGACAATCTCCTTTCCCGGGCCGTCAGGCAGCGCGCGAGGGGCGGGGCGGGGCGGGCCGCCACGTTGTCCTTGGGCCGCGAGCGTTGCGGCAAGGAGAGAAGAAAGAAGAAGACCACGATACGGGAAGGTCATTTTGGGTCGTCACGAGGACCCACAAATTATACCGCTTCGGCATGGCTGAGAGCGCTTTCAAAGTCGGCCAGAATGTCGCGCCAATCTTCAATGCCGATGCTGACGCGGACGAGGCCATCGACGACGCCGGAGAGTTGCAACTCCTCGTCGCTGACGGCGGAATGGGTGGTGGAACGGGGGTGGCAGACGAGCGTTTCCACGCCGCCGAGGCTGACGGCATTGCGGGCGATTTTGAGATGCCGGAGGAATTCGAAGGCCGCCGGTTTGCCGCCGTTGAGGATGAGGGAGAAGATGCCGCCGGGGTAGTCGCACTGGGCGTCGCGAATGCGGATTTGTTCGGGATCGGTGAAGAGGGAGGGGTAGTAAATTTTCTTCACGGCCGGGTGGGTGGCGAGACGTTCGGCGATGCGTTGGGCATTTTTGGATTGGCGATTCATGCGCAGGTGGACGGTGGGGAGGCGGGAATCGAGGATCCAACATTCGTCAGGGGCGAGGATGTTGCCGAAGAGGCTGCGGCGGGCGCGGATGGGCTTCATGACCTCCGGGTCGCGGGCGAGGGCGACGCCGGCGAGGATATCAGAGAAACCGCCGAGGTATTTGGTGGCGGAGTAGAGAGCGATGTCGGCGCCGAGTTGGAGGGGGGGTTGGAAGGCGGGGCCGAGGAAGGTGTTATCGACCATGACCAGCGGGCGGGGTTCGCGGGCGGCGGCGGAGGCGACGGCGCGGGCGATGTCGGTCATCTTGAGGGTGGGGTTGGCGGGGGATTCGAGCAGGACGATGCGGCAGTGGGGGGTGTGCTGGATGGCGCTGTCGAGCGCGGCGGAATCGCCACCGGGGACGGGGACGCCGAGCAGGCCCCAGGGTTCGAGGAACTTCTGGATGAGCGCCTGGGTGCCGCCGTAGATGGGCACGGTGTAGACGATGGCGTCGCCGGGGCGGGTGTGGGCCATGATGGCGGTCATGATGGCGGCCATGCCGGAGTTGAAGACGGCGGCGGCGCGGGCGTGGGATTCGAGCGGAAGCATGTGGGCTTCGACGATTTCGGCGTTGGGGTGATTGAAGCGGGAGTAGACGAGGTCGGCCGTTTCGCCGGGTTCGGGCTGGATGCGGCCACCGAGGATGGCGAAGGCGCGTTCGGCGGCTTCGGGGGAATCGAAGACGTAGGTGCTGGAGCGGAAGACCGCGGGACGGGCGGAGCCGACAGAGAGAGCCGGGTCGAAGCCGGCGGTCAGGACGGCGGTAGACGGGTGGACTTTGCGCTCTTGGTTGCTCACGCCCTGATTGTAGCGGGATTAGTTGCCGATGAGATGATTAGCATGGGTTTGACCACCGCACAGCAAGTAGCGCGACAGGCCATGACGGAGCAGATCTCCCGTCTGGTCCACGGCATCTATGTCTATGCCAGCATCCTGGTGGTGCTGATGTGGACGACGCCGTTTGCGGTGGATCACCCGCGCGTGTACTGGGGATGCGCGGCGTGCATGGTGGGCGGGATGGCGGTGCGTGTGGCGCTGCGGCTATTCGGGGAGCGGTGGCGCGGGGCGTTCCTGGAAACGATGATGCTGACGGCGGTGGGGTTGACGTCGGCACCGAGCGGGTTGTTGTATTTGTGCTCGTTGCTTTATTACGGGTTTGAGGATTGGACGTTCACGGTGCTGATGATCTGGACGGTTGGGGGAGCGTCGGGCTCCATGGTTTCGTTCGCGCCGACGCTGCGCCTGTTGGTTCTGCATGTGACATTGCTGCTGGTGCCGGCGCTGGGGATGGGCCTATGGCAAGGCGGCACGAAAGGGACGACGTTTGCGATTGGGACGATGGTTTTGTTGGTGTTTTTGCTGACACAGGGCGTGTGGCTGAACCGGGCATACATGAAGCAGCTGGAGGACCGGGCGACGGAGGAGGCGCGGCTGCGGGAGTTGGAGTTGGCCAAGGCGGCGGCCGAAGCGGCGAACGTGGCCAAGAGCTTATTCCTGGCCAACATGAGCCACGAGATCCGCACACCGATGCATGGCGTGATGGGCATGGCGCAGGTGGTGCTGGCCGGGGAGTTGCCGGCCGAGAGCCGGGAGAACGTGGAGGCGATTCACGGCGCCAGCGAAACGCTGCTGCGGGTATTGAATGAAATTCTGGATTTTTCCAAGGTGGAAGCGGGGAAGGTGGAGCTGGAGCGGGCGCCGTTTGCGTTGCGCCGTGTGCTGGAAAAGCTGCGGCTGACGGTGCGGCCACTGGCGGCGATGAAGGGGCTGCGTTTGGAGTGGACGGTGGAGGACGCCGTTCCGGAGCGCGCCATCGGAGACGGTGTGCGGCTGCGGCAGATCCTGATGAACCTGTTGGGAAACGCGGTGAAGTTTACGACGGCGGGCGCGGTTGGCCTGCGGGTGGAGGCAGTGCCGGGCGCGCTGCGATTCACTGTGACCGATAGCGGCATCGGCATTCCCGCGGACAAGCAACAGCTGATCTTCGAGGCCTTCGCACAGGCCGATGGAACGGTATCGCGACGGTTCGGCGGAACGGGGCTGGGGCTTGCCATTTCGGCCAAGCTGGTGGAGCTGATGGGCGGGCGGCTGGCGGTGCGGAGTGAGTTGGGGCAAGGGAGTGAATTCGCTTTCGCACTTTGCCTGCCGGAGAGCGCGGAGGAGCCCGTGGCGGTGCCGGAGCGGGCGGCGGCACGGGAGCGGACGGGGCTGCGCCTGCTGTTGGCAGAAGATAACGCGGTGAGCCAGCGGGTGGCCGTGGCGCTGCTGGGGAAGCGAGGGCATCACGTGACGGTCGTGGAGAACGGCTTGGCCGCGATCGCGGCGTGGGAAGGCGGGGAGTTCGACGCCCTATTGATGGACAATCAGATGCCGGAGATGGGCGGCCTGGACGCGGTGCAGGAGATCCGCGCGCGGGAGGCGAGAGGGAACCGGCGGCGGACGCCGGCCGTGATGCTGACGGCGAGCGCGATGCTGGGGGATCGGGAGCGATTTCTGGAAGGCGGCGTCGATGGGTATCTGGCAAAACCATTCCACGCCGATGAGTTGTATGCCGCCCTAGCCAAGGTTACGGCGCCGCCGGGGTGTGCTACTCAGTAGGACA
>CANIFK010000669.1 GCA_947466555.1 Acidobacteriota bacterium
GCGGGGCGGCCGTGTTTCTTGTAGTAGAGGGCGAGATCGTTCATGCGGAGGGCGACGGCGGGATCGTCGGCGCCTTTGGCTTTCATGTCGACGGCGAGGGCGAGTTTGAGGAGGGTTTCGACCTGGGAGAGGTCGCCGGCGTCTTCGTAGAGCGAGGCCATGACGCCGAGGGTGACGGCGACACGGTGATCGGCAGGGCCGATTTTCTGGGCGATTTGGAGCGCTTCTTTGTAGAGCGTGTCGGCTTTGGCGAATTCGCGGCGTTCGCGAACGGCGTCACCGGCGCGCATGAGTTCGGACCATTTGTCCGGGGCCGGCTGGGCGCCGGCAGGGGAGAGGAGGAGGATTGACGCGAGCAGGAGGCAGGTTCGGAGCATGGTGGGGCCGGTCAGATTGTCAGACGGTACGTTTTACGGAAAAAAATACGGTGACTGACACTAGTTTATTGCGGATGTGAGACGGAGGATGGTGGTGGTGAGGTCGGCGGCGGCCTGGGCGGTGTAGGGGGAGACGCGGGGTTCGTAGCCGCCGAGGGGGATCTCTTTCGGCGTTAGCATGTAGCCTAGCCAGCCGTTGGTGTAGCCGAAGTAGAAGGTATTTTTTATCTTCGACTTGGCGCGGATCTCGATGGCCACTTCGCAGAATAGTTCGATCGGGGCGGACCAGATGGCGATGTCTTTGTTGATCTTGAGATATCGCACGGGCAGGTTGACGTTGTTGCCGGGGGCGTAGGCTCTTAGTTCGTCCGGGAAGGTGAGCCCGGGGCGGCGGGGTGTTTCGACGACGGCGGCGGCGGTTGTCATTTTTACGCTGGTGACGGTGGTTTTCAGGTCCTTGTTGGTGGCCAGGATACGGTCGCCGAGCAGGACGCGGAACTGGGAGAGATGGCCGGACTTGTGATCGTTTTGGGTGCTGTAGATGGGGGCCTGGTCGCCGGCGGCGCCGTTGATGAACAGGAGTGGCGCGCCGATCTTTTGCTCCACGTATTCGCTGACTACGCCGGGGGCGTCGCCGGAGATTAGCAGGTTTTTGCCGCCGAGGACGGTGCCGTGGATGGGGTAGTTGGCGATGAGGGCGATTGGCGTGCCGTCGGTTCGATCGAGGCGGATGAGGCCGAGGCGGCGGTCGGAGGGGCCGTCGGGATTGAGGCCGAGGAAGGTTTCGCCTTCGACGTCGCGGGCGCGGCGGTTGATGTTCGCATAGGCCACGCCCCAGGCAATGCCAAGGCGGGCAGGGGCCAGTTTTTTGCGGGCTTCGGCGATGCCGTCGAGGAGGGCTTTTTCGACTTTTTCGGTGTAGGTGGGGTCGATTTTATGGGTGTAGCGATCGCCGAGGAAAGCGACGGCGAGGCCGGGGGGACCGACCTCGGGGGCCGAGTGGGTATGGGTCATCGACCACCAGAAGTTGACGGGCTTGATGCCGGCGGATTTTTCGAGCAGGGCGGCGACCTTTTCGTATTCGACGGGGGATACGAGGCAGATGTCGGAGCTGACGAGGGCGAACTGCGTCTGGCCGTCGTCGAGCAGGACGATGCGGTGGTAGATCTTATCGAGCACGCCGGTGGACTGGCGGGCGCCGTAACCCAGGAGCCATTCCGAGGACGTTGGCGTGATGTCGATTTTGACGGTGGCGGCGCGGAACTCAGCCGCGAAGGAGGAGGCGGCCAGGAGCAGGAGGAGGGCGCGCATTTACTTGCCTTTGAGTTCGTTCTGGATGATCGGCATCAGTTGGCCGACTTCGATGGCGCCCTGGTATTTCTTGCCGTTGATGAAGATAGTCGGGGTGGCGCTGACGGCGGCGCGGGTGCCATCGGACATGTCGCGTTTGACGGCGGCGGCGGTTTCGGGAGCGTCGAGCACCTGGGTGAACTTGGGGATGTCGAGACCGAGTTCCTTGGCCCAGGCGAGGGCGGTGGTGCGGTTGATGATGCGGGGGTTGGCGTACATCTTGTCGTGCAGGGGCCAGAATTTGCCTTGCGCGTGGGCGGCGAGGGAGGCGCGGGCGGCGAGTTCGGCCTGGTTGTGTTGATCCAGCGGGAACTGCTTGTAGACGAGGCGAACGTCGTTGGGGAAGGCCTTCAGGAGCGCGTCGAGCTGGGGGATGGCTTTGACGCAGAAGGGGCATTGGAAGTCGGAGAATTCGACGATGGTGACCTTGGCATTGGCGGCGCCTTTGACGGGGGCGCCGAAGAGGTTGAGGGTGACGGGATCGAGGAGGATGCGGTCGCGCTGGGCGGCGGCCTTCATGAGGGGGGAGTCGGCGAGGGCCTTGCGGATTTCGGCGACGGATTTACCGGCGGCGGCGGCATCGGCGACGAGGGTGGCGAGGTTGGTGCTTTGGCCGCAGGCGGGATCTTCGACGCGGCACTGGGCGAGCTTCATGGGGCAGCCGCAGGGGCAGACGGAGTCGCGGAGGACGGTGAGGGCCACCTTCTGCTGGGCAGGGGTGAGACGCTTCATGTCGACACCGGGGAGGACGGTGGCCGTCTGCCAGTTGGAGGGGGTTTGGGCGGCGAGGCTGAGTGCCATCAGGAAGAAGGCGGCGATGCGAAGCATGCCTTATATTATGTGGGATTCTTCAGCAAGGGATTGCGGGGCCGCGATTGGCATATATTCGTGGGATGCGAATTGTCTGTTTGCTTTTGATGGGCGTGGCGTTGCTGGCGCAGACGCCCGTGGTGCAGGCGCCGGAGCGGACGTTGCCGCCGCACGTGGCCGACAAGTTGAGCGCGTCGGACCGGGTGCTATTTGGGAAGCTGATGCGGGTGGGGCTGGAGGCGGCGTGGAGCGCGGTGACGGCGGAGGGGTATCCGCTATGCTTCATCAATGAATTGACGCCGCTGAACGGCGACCGGCGGCTGGTGGGGCGGGCGCGGACGGCTCGGTACCTGCCGAACCGGAAGGACCTGCGGGAGAAGATTTATGCGGCCGGGCCGCAATTGAACTACCGGACGGCGGAAGAGGCGCAGGCGGGGGATGTGCTGGTGATTGACGCGGGCGGGGAGACGCGATCGACTGTTTCGGGCGCGATGGTGACGACGCGGTTTTTGATGAAGGGCGGGGCGGGGATTTTGGTGGACGGGTGCATGCGGGATGTGCCGGACCTGGCGGCGATGCCGGCGAGTTTTTATCTGCGGTGCGGGCATGCTTCGAGCGTGAGCCCGCTGATGATGAGCGTGGACTACCAGGTGCCGGTGCGGATTGGTGGAGTGACGGTGGTGCCGGGGGATATTCTGGTAGGCGAGCGGCACGGCGTGTTGGTGATTCCTGCGGCGATTGTGGACAAGGTTATCGACAAAGCGTTGGAGCACGACGAGCAGGAACAGTTTCAGCGGAAGTTACTCCTTTCGGGCGAACCGATTTATGGGGTGTATCCGAATTTGAACGAAGCCAATAAGAAGAAATTTGAAGAGTGGAAGAAGAAGAAATGACGCGGCGAACGGTACTGGCGGCTGGCGGCGGGCTGGCGATGTGGGCGGCGAAGGCGACGACGGCGGATGTGGTGGTTTACGGGGCTACGCCGGGCGGGATTGCGGCGGCGGTGGCGGCGGCAAGGTTGGGACGAACGGTTGTGCTGTGCGCGCTGGAGGATCATATCGGCGGGATTGTCAGCAATGGGTTGACGAACGCGGATATCGGGAAGCGGCAGGCGGTGGGTGGATTCTTTTATCCTAAATCCGGCAGTTGAACGCGTTCAACAGAGCAATGGCGCCTGCCCCTGAGGCTTCTGCGGGAAGAACTCCCGCAGAATAATGCGAATCAGTCGAGCCCAGCGTTGTTTCCGATTCAACTGCTCCGCAGCGGCAGCA
>CANIFK010000670.1 GCA_947466555.1 Acidobacteriota bacterium
GTTTCTCGTGACCGACCTTGCCGTGCCGGTGGAAACTTATCTCGGCCAGGACCAGCTTCCGCACTGGGTGGCCGGTGATTTCACGGACTCCAACTTCCGCATGGTTGGCCGTAAGGCTAGCGACGGCCAGTTGACTGCTGGCGGCGAGGCGAGCAGCACGCTGTTGACTGAGCTGTACTATGTCGGCGTTGGCTTCGTGCAGCCGCTGCTTTCTGGTTCTGGTTCGCAGCAGGCCCAGATTGACGCTACCGTTGCGGCGATTCAGGGGTATTCGAACAAGACGACCACCGTTTGCTACTCGATCGGCAACTCCAGCACGGGTTGCGGCAGCGTTCGCATCGCCGATGTGCCGACGGGCGTTCCGGAGCCGGGTACCGTCCTGCTGCTGGGCGCTGGCCTGGCGGGCGTGGCGTTCCTGCGCCGCCGTTCGGCCTAGTTCGTACCGATTCGTTTGTTACCATTCTTCAGGCCGGGGCCGCTCTCTTACCAGAGCGGTTCCGGCCTGAAGGCGTTTTAGGGGAGTTGTCGAATGGACCTACTGATTTTGGCGATGGCGGGGCTGGCGGTGGCGGGCGCGGTGTTCTTCTTCGGCGGCGTGACGCAGCCGGAGTGGGGCATATGTATGGCTCTGTTGGGGCTGGGGGCGGCGTTGTACTGGACCGTGACGCCGAAATACAAACGCGCGCCGCGGGACTTGTGGCTGATGGGGGGCGTGGCAGCGGTGGTGGTTTGGACGGCGTTGCAGGCGCGGTTCTTCTCTGTGGCGCCGTTGCGGAGTGTGGAGTATATCTTTACCAACGCCGCGATTGCGACGATGTTGCTACTGGGCAGGGAACTGGGGTGGCGGTTCCGTCGGACGCTATGGCTGGCGGTGACGCCGGTACTGGTGGTGGCGGTGCTGGAAGGCGTGTTGGGCATGATTCAATTCATGGCGATGCGGGCCGGGACGGAGGCGATGCAATCGGCCACCGGCACCTATCCGAATCGCAACCACTTCGCGGGCCTGTTGGAGATGGCGCTGCCGCTGGCCCTGGCGGCGGCGATGGCGTTTTGGACGGGCGAACGGAAGCGGTGGTGGGGTGCGGCGGGGATGCTGGCGGTGGCGGGGCTGTTGGTGATGGGGACGGTGATCAGTTTGTCGCGTATGGGCTTTTTGGCGGCGCTGGGCGGGGTGTTTGTATTGGGCGTGCTGTTGCTGGGAGGGCGGGGGCGGTTAGCCGCGGCTGGGTTGGTGGGCGCGGGGCTGGTGGTGGCGTTTGTGGTGCTGCCGACGGATGAGTGGATCGGACGGTTTGCGTCGATTGCGCAGACCGAGGATATTTCGGGCGACACGCGGGCGCAGATCTGGCGCGACACGGTGCCGATGATCCGGGAGCATCTGGTGACGGGCGTGGGGATGGGCGCCTACGAGACGGCGTTCCTGCGGTTTAAGAACGTGGCCCCGATGAACACGGTGGACTACGCGCACAACGACTACTTGCAGTATCTGGCGGAGTTGGGCCTGATTGGCTTCGCGCTGGCGCTGGGCGTGCTGGGGCGGTGCCTGTATTGGATGGCCCGCGGGCTGGGGCGGAGCCGGATGGTAGCAGGGGCGTTTGGCGCCCTGGCGGCCATGGGGGCGCATTCGCTGGTGGATTTTAACCTCTACATCCCGGCCAACGCGCTGGTTCTGGCGTGGATCGTGGGCATGGCCACGGCGCCGGCGCTGACCGAGGGTCAGCGGGCTACTTCGGAATAAAGCGGAAGTTCGACAGGCCGAAGACGTCGTTGCCGGGGATGACCAGGCCGAACTTGCCCTGCGTGAGGGTGCGGCTGTTGGTGGACCAGGAATCGATGGTGCGCCATTCGGTGCCGTCGAGGATGAACGTCTTGACGGTGTTGGGTGAGATCTCCACCTGCACACTGTAGTTCTTGGTGTCGGGGAGCTTGTGCTCCACCTTGAGTTCGTTACGGTCCTTACCGTTTACGATTTCGCGGCGGATGAAGTTCTTTTTCTCGAGCTGGAACTGGACGTAATTGCGGGCGTCCTGGACGTCGACGGCCCATTGCAGGCGGCGGCCTTCGATGCGCGAGATATTGAAGCTGAACGTGCCCTGGGTGGGGGTGATGCCGTAGGTGACCACGCCGCCGCCCTTACGCTTGTACCAGCCGCCTTCGGGGATCCAGGTGCCGGGGTCGTCCCAGTCGGTCATATTGCCGGTGCGGCGCTGGGGTGTCTGTTTCTGGGCCGACTGCTTCTGCTCAGTGAGCGGAATGTCGATGGTCTTGTTGTCACCGTTGGCGACGACGATGGTCTGGGTGCGATCGGCGTAGTTGGGCGCCTTAGCGGAGATGACGTACGAACCTTCGCCGAGCTGGAGAGTGGTGCCGGAGACGGGGCGGGGAGCCGCGTCGTTGGGCCCTTTGATGGTCAACTGGGCCGAGGCCGGGGTGACGTTGAGGCGGATGGTGCCTCCGGCGGCGGAGAGGTTGACGTCGCTACCGGAAAGCTCGATAGCTTCGCCGGCGCGGAACTGGCGCGGGTTGCGCTTGGGGGCCATGCGGTCGCGACGAAGTTCGACGACGTGTTCGCCGGGGGCCACCTGGGCAAATTCGAACGCTCCGGAAGCTGGGACGGAGCCGATGGCATTGCCGTCGAGGAGGACCTGAGTTCCGGCGGCGGCACCACGGAGGCGGAGTGTCGCCAGCCGCGGAATCATCTTCAGCTTGAACTCCATGCGGGCTTCCTGGCCCTTGGCGATTACGATTTTCTGCGGCGGGTCCGGCGTGTAGCCGTCCTTGACGACGCGGACGGTGTAGGTGCCGACGGGGATGCCGGGGAGGCGCATCTGGCCACCCTTGGACTTGACGCGGGCCGGACGATCGTTGAGGAACGCGGCCACATCGTCTTCACCGGGCGTGGAGATGAGCAGGGAGCCGGCGTTGATGTCGAGTTTCAGATAAGCCGTCAGCGTGGGCTGGGCGGAGACGGAGACGACGAGATTGCGCTTGGTGCCGCCGTCGTCGACGGAGAATTCGCGGTCGCCGGGTTGGAGGTTGTTGACTTCGAGGCCGGCCGGGGTGGCGTCGCCGGCGGCATTGCCGTCGATGGAGACTTTGAGCGTCGGCACGGAGGAATGAATCTTCGTCTGCTGGCCGGCATTGGCAACGAGAATGGTGAGGGTGTTCTTGGCGGTGACCGGGCCGGAGATCACGGGTTGGCGGCCGGGTTGGGCGTCGAACTCAAACTGGGCTTCGTTGGCCTGGGAGGTGACCTTGATGGTGTGCTTGCCGGCGGCGATGCGATCGAGAATGAGCTGGCCGTCCTGGAGGTCGCCGTAGGGGGCACCGTCGAAGGTGACTTTGCCGGCGGTGAAATCGGTATAGAGGCGGACGGAAAGCGGCAGCGGTTGCAGGGTGAGGTCGACGTTGCCCGGTGTGGTGGCGTTCAAGTCCAGTTTGGACGTAGCGGTTTCATAGCCAGGCAGAACGGCCTGGACCTCGTAGGGGCCGGGCGGGAGGTCGATGTTGCAATCGGAGGTGCACTTAACTTCGCCGTTGATGCGGATTGAGGCACCGGGAGGATTTGTTTTTACGGCAACCTTCAGATTGCCGCCAACGGTCACCGTATCCTTGGCCTTGCGGGCGTTGCGAATGGTGTAGATGCCGCCAGCGGCGATGAGAAGGCCGATGACACCGCCAACGGCGGCGGCGCGCTTCCAGTTGAATGCGGCGGCTGGGGGCTTGGGGGGCTGTTGCGGCTGCTGTTGCGGCTGTTTTGGCGGGGGCGGTTGGAGGCCCGA
>CANIFK010000671.1 GCA_947466555.1 Acidobacteriota bacterium
AAGTCATCTTCTCCAACCCGCCCACCCAGCAACCCCGCGCCCGTGGCCCCCGCCGCGTCCGCTTTAACCCCGCCGAAGCCAAAGCCGGCGCCGAACTCTACAACCGCTCCTGCACCATGTGCCACGGTCTCAACGGCGCCGCCGGCGATCGCGCCCCCGCCCTCGGCGCCCAGCGCCGCTACCTCCGCGGCACCACGGAAGAACTCTACGATGCCATCAAGAACGGCATCAAAGGCACCGGCATGCCCGGCTCCCCCCTCCCTGAAAATGACGTCCGCAAACTCGTCGCCTACATCCACTCCCTCCGCGCCACCGCCGTCGATGTCGACACGCCCGGCAACCCCGCCCGCGGCGCCGAACTCTTCCAAACCTCCGCCAATTGCGCCAAATGCCACATGGTCGCCGGCCGCGGCGGCATCCTCGGCCCGGATCTCTCCAACATCGGCGCCGAACGCAGCCTCGCCGCCCTCCGGGAAGCCGTCACCGTCGCCAAGCCCCTCCCGCCCCGAGGCTACCAGCCCGTCAAAGTCGTCACCACCAAGGGCCAAACCATCACCGGCCTGCTAAAGAATCAACACAATTCCAGCTATCAGATCTTAGGCACCGACGAAAAGCTGCACTTACTCCTGGCCTCCGAAATCAAATCCCTCGACTTCCAAAAGAAATCCCTCATGCCCATCCCCGCCCTGCCCGCCGCCGATCTCGACGACATCATCGCCTACCTCAGCCGTCAGGCCCGGAGCCGGAGATAACCCATGCGCCTCTTCTTACTCACCTCCTCCCTCGCCTTCGCCCAGGTCACTTACCCGGACTTACTCAAGCCCAACCCCGCCAACTGGCTCCACTACAACGGCCAGTATCACTCCCAACGCCATTCGCCCCTCCAACAAGTAACAACCGCCAACGTCAAAAAGCTCGTCCCCCAGTGGATGTACCACGTCGAATCGGCCCGCCGCCTCGAGTCAGTCCCCTTGGTCGTCGATGGCGTCATGTACTTCACCAATCCCAACGAGGTGTATGCGCTCGACGCCCGGACCGGCCGCGAAATCTGGCGCTACGAACGCCAACCCGCCCTCCAGAAAGGACCCAACCGCGGCGTCGCCGTCTACGGCAACAAGGTCTACATCGGCACGCCCGACGCCCATCTCGTCGCCCTCGACGCCCGCAACGGTTCCATGCTCTGGGAAACCAAAATCGCCGAAGCCAGCGAGGGCTACTGGTCCCCCGCCGCCCCCATGGTTATCAAGGATAAGGTCATCATGGGCATCGCCCCCAGTGACCACGGCTTGAACGGCTTCCTCGACGCCTACGACGCCAACACCGGCGAACGCCTCTGGCGCTGGCACGCCATCCCCAAACCCGGCGAACCCGGCAACGAAACCTGGGCCGGCGACTCCTGGAAAACCGGCGGCGGCGGCACCTGGCTCACCGGCTCCTACGACCCCGAACTGAACCTCCTCTACTGGGGCACCGGCAACCCCGCCCCCGACTTCGACGGCGACGTCCGCAAAGGCGACAACCTCTACACCGAGTGCATCGTCGCCCTCGACGCCAATACGGGCAAAATGAAGTGGTACTTCCAAACCACCCCCTGGGACGTCCACGATTGGGACGCCGTCGAAATCCCCATCCTCGTCGACACGCCCTACAAAGGAAAGCCCCGCAAGCTACTCGTTCAGGGCAACCGCAACGGCTACTACTACGTGCTCGACCGTGTCACCGGTGAATTCCTCCACGGCACCCCGTTCCTCAAGGAAATCAACTGGGCCAGCGGCCTCACCGATAAGGGCCGCCCCATCCGCGTCGAAGGCGTCATCCCCAGCCTCAAAGGAACCAAAACCTGCCCCGCCACCTCCGGCGCCACCAACTGGATGTCCCCCGCCTACAACCCGTCCACCAACTGGTTCTATCTCGTGGCGCAGGAAGGCTGCGGCATCAACACCAAAAGCCGCGACACCTTCCGCCCCGGCGGCAATTCGTTCATGGGCACCGGCTACATCGAAAGCCCGGAAGAGCCCTGGCAGATGTACATCCGCGCCCTCGACGTCACCACCGGCAAGATCATGTGGGAATACAAGCAGGAGAACTCCCGCCGCTACGCCGCCGGCCTCCTCTCCACCGCCGGCGGCCTCATCTTCGGTGCCGACGACCAGGGCTTCCTGACCGCCCTCGACGCCCGCACCGGCAAAGCCCTCTGGACCTTCAACACCGGCCAGCAAATCACCTCCCAGCCCATCACCTACATGGTCAACGGCAAGCAGTACGTAGCCATCGCCAACGGCTCCAACGTCGTCAGCTTCGCGCTCTTCGAGTAACCGGACATCGAACCGGACAGGCATCCGGCCACAAGCACGCCAGCAAAGCAAACAACTGTCTCTTTTCCAATACGTTACAATAAATCAAAAGCGGACATGGAACCGGACATTATAGTAGCGGACCGCGGCGAACGCATCTCCCTTATGGAGCCCCTCCTCCTCGGCGCCAGCTATCGCCACCGCCCCCACCTGGCCGACCTTGCCCTCGACTTGGCCCAAAAATCAGCCGGCCTCAAACGCAGCCTCCCCCCAGCCCTCCTCCCCTCCCTCGCCAACCTCGTCCGCTCGATGAACTGCTACTACTCCAACCTCATCGAAGGCCACAACACCCACCCCATCGACATCGAACGCGCCCTCCACAACGACTTCAGCACCGACCCCCACAAGCGCGACCTCCAACGCGAGGCAGCCGCCCACATCGCAGTCCAGCAATGGATCGACACCGGCGCACTCACCGCCCAACAGGCCACATCGCAAGAAGGAATCCGCGAAATCCACCGCCGCTTCTGCGAACTCCTCCCCCCGGATCTGCTCTGGGCCGAAGACCCCGCGACGCAAGAACGCGCCCCCGTTATCCCCGGCCAACTCCGCACCCGCGACGTCCGCGTTGGCGACCACATCCCCGTCAGCCCCGGCGCCATTCCCCGCTTTCTGGAGCGCTTCTCCCAGGTCTACAGCCAAACCGGCAAAGCGGAATCCATTCTCGCCGCCGCCGCCGTTCACCACCGCCTCCTCTGGATCCACCCGTTTCTCGACGGCAACGGCCGCGTCGCCCGTCTGGTCTCCCACGCCCAGTTACTGGAACACCTCGACACCGGCGCCATCTGGTCCGTCGCCCGCGGCCTCGCCCGCAATATCCAGGAATACAAACGCCGCCTCGCCAACTGCGATCTCACTCGCCGTAACGATCTCGACGGCCGCGGCCACCTCAGCGAAGAAGCCCTCGGCGAATTCACCGAATTCTTCCTCACCCTCTGCCTCGATCAAGTCGATTTCATGGAAAGCCTCATACAACCCGCCCGCCTCCGTGTCCGCATCCAAGTCTGGGCCGAAGAGGAATCCCGCCTCGGCAACCTCCCTTCCAAGTTCTTCGCCTTGCTCGACGCCCTACTCCTCCGCGGCGAACTCCCCCGAGGCGAAGCCGAAATCGTCCTCAACACCGGCGAACGCCAGGCCCGCCGCATCGTCTCCACTCTCCTCGAAAAAGGAGTCCTCACCTCCGCCAGCCCCCGCGCCCCGCTCCACCTCGCATTCCCCGCCATCCTCGCCGCGCGCTGGCTCCCCGGGCTGTTCCCGGATCAACCCGCCTGAACAATACTCCAAATCCACTATCGCCCCGCCCCCATCCGCCGTGCCAAAGTAACACAATGCCCAAGCGCCTCCTCCTCGCCGCCACCCTCCTCATCGCAATCTTCTGCCTCGCCTGGCCCATGTACGTCATCCGCCCCTTCCGCGCCCAAGGCCCC
>CANIFK010000672.1 GCA_947466555.1 Acidobacteriota bacterium
CTTCGAACCAGCGGCCACTTGTGATGGCGATGGCGGGGCGGAGCTTGAAGCCGGGATCGGGCTTGAGGCCGCGGATGGAGATGTTGATGCCGGTCTCGTAATCGACGCTTTCGAGCAGGACGGTGGAGACCATTTCGAGCGAGGCGAGCGGGTTCCCTTGTTCGTCGCGCCGGATGCCGGAGCGGAGCTTCAGGTCCTGGAACTGGACGCGGGTGAGATTGCTGCTGAGTTCGGATTCGGCGCTTTGGCGCATGACGAGGACGTTGCCTTCGACGCCGGTGCTGGAGAAGGCGTTTTTCAGGCCGCCGACGAGGGCGAGGATTGAGAGCAGCACGGCCACGGTGAGGCCGATGCCGAGGGCGGTCATGAGCGTCGTTGTGCGGCGGACCCAGAGGTTGCGGAGGTTGTAGGAGAAGGGCAGTGCCATGGGCGATTATCCGGAGTACCGCATGGCGTCGATGATGCTGGTGCGGGAGGCGCCGAGCGCAGGGATGATGGCGGCGACGGTGCCCATGACCATGGCCGAGGCGATGACGGCGACCCACATCCACGGGGCGAGCGTCATGCCTTCGAGATTGGCGAAGCCGCCGGCGCTGGTGGCGATGCCTTTGCAGAGCGTCCAGGCGACGACGCAGCCGAGGAAGCCGCCGAGGAGTGAGATCACGGTGGCTTCGCCGAGGATCATGCTCATCACTTCGCCGTTGGTGAACCCGAGTGTTTTCAGGATGCCCACTTCCCGGACGCGTTCGCGCACGCTCATGGCGATCGTGTTGCCGCAGACCAGCAGGATTGTGAAGGTGATGGCGGCGGAGATGGCGAACAGGTAGAGCTTGACGTTGCCGAGGAAGCTGACGAAGCTGGCGGCGAAGGCGCTTTCCGATTCGGTCTTGGTTTGGACTTGCGCGTTGCGGAAAAGCGAGTCTACCTGCTGGGCGACGGCGGGTCCGTCGTCGGGCGATTGCACGATGGTGAGATAGGCGCCGGCGAAGTCGCGGCGTTCGGCGGGGAGACTTTTCCAGAGGTAATCGATGTTGAACCACATCACCTCTTCGTTCTTGTCTACGTCGAAGAGGCCGCGGACGTTGAACTCCAGGTCGACCGGGAAGATGTCGCCTTTGAGCGTGATCTTGTCGCCGACTTTGATATTGAATTTATTCGCCAGATCGCGGCCGAGAACGGTGCCGGCGCGGTCCTTGAGGAAGGCCTTCTTTTCCTCTTCGGCGATGCGGTAGTCGGGGTAGACTTTGAAGAGCTGATCGGGTTCGCAGGCAAAGCGGGCGAAGAAGTTCTTGGGCTCTTTGTAGACGCCGCCGAACCACTGATAGGCCATCACGGATTCGATACCGGGGATCTGGCGGATCTTGCCCTCGTAGCTGATGGGCATGACCTGCGTGAGCGAGATGCGGTTGCGCGTGACCAGGCGGCGGGAGCCGGCGGGACTTTCGTCGGTGGTCAGGAAGAGCGTGACGTAGATGGCCATCAGTACGCCGAGCAGGCAGAAAGAAGCGGCGATGCTGGCGATGGTGAGCAGGCTGCGACGGCGATTGCGCGTGGCGTTTTTCCAGACGAGCGTTATGAATTTGGCCATCGGAGCGGTCCCGTGAAAGGGATACTTACTAGAGTGCCATGAACTGGAAGTGGATCCACGATGCGTGTTGGGCGGGCGACCCGTTGGAGGTGGAGCATCTGCTTGTTGAGGGTGCCGATCCGAGCCAGGTGGCGCCGACGACGTGGCGGCAAACGCCGTTGGGACGGACGCTGGAATTCCGGTTGACGCACCCGAAACATGCGGGGCATTTGGAGGTGGTGCGGCTGTTGTTGGCGCATGGGGCGGACCCTGTGGCGCGTTCGACGCCGCTCGACATGACGCCGTACGAGCTGGCCTGTTTCTGCGGGCTGGCCGGGGCGGCGGAGCTGTTGCGGCCGTTTCAGAAGCGCGCGCCTGTGCATCCTACGGGTATGACGCCGGTGTGGTTGGCCGCGGCGTCGCGAGTGCCCGTGCGGCTGCCGCGCGGGGACCGGAATGGTGTGTGGCGCGGGGCCACGCCGTTGATGATGGCGGCGGCGCATGCGGGGAATTGGCGGGTGGCCGATCGGCTGCTGCGGGAGGGGGCGGATCCAAACGTGGGCACGTCGCTGCTGCATGCCAGTTGTCAGTGGCATTTCGAGCATTTACTGCCGGCGCTCGAGTATATGGCCAGGAATGGGTGGAATGTGAACGGGCGTGATGCTGATGGGCATACGGCGCTGCACAAAGCCACGTTTCTGCGCTACCGCCGGGCGATCCGGACGCTGTTGGCGTTGGGGGCGGAAGGGGCGCCTTTGGTACCCTGATAGGACCGTGACGGACGAACAATGGAATAGCGTCGACGCCTACTTTTCGGCGTTGGCGGAGGAGCCTGCCGCGGCGCAGGCGGCGGGATTGTCACGGATCGAGGATGCGGAGGTACGCGCGGAAGTAGCGTCGCTGTTGAGGCATTCCGGCGGCGGCGACACGCTGGTGGGGATTGTGGGCGCGACGATGGATCAGATTGACATCGCGTCGTTCAAAGATCAGCGCGTGGGCCCTTACCGGATTGTGCGGCGGCTGGGCGAGGGCGGGCAGGGAGCGGTGTTCGAGGCAGTGCGCGCCGACGGCAGTTTTGATCAGCGGGTGGCGATCAAGATAGTGAAGTGGGAGATGGACAGCGAGACCACCCGCGGGCAGTTTCGGCGGGAGCGGCAGATTCTGGCCGGGTTGGAACATCCGCACATTGCGCGGTTGCTTGACGGCGGCGAGGCGGAGGCGGGCGCGCCGTATCTGGTGATGGAGTACGTGGAGGGCCAACCG
Source organism: Acidobacteriota bacterium (assembly GCA_947466555.1). GTDB lineage: Bacteria > Acidobacteriota > Terriglobia > Bryobacterales > Bryobacteraceae. The sequence continues at coordinate 2,831 of CANIFK010000672.1, forward strand.
CTGACGGAGGCGACGGCGGGTTGGCCGTTGGCGCGGAAACTGGCGATGTTCTTAGAGGTGGCCGGTGCGGTGGCGTTCGCCCATCGCAACCTGATTGTGCATCGGGATTTGAAGCCTGCGAACATTCTGGTGACGAGCGAGGGGACGCCGAAGCTGTTGGACTTTGGCATCGCGAAACTGGTGGACAACGACGCGCAACGCACGCGCACGGCGGTGCAGGCGTTGACGCCGGAATATGCGAGTCCGGAACAGGTGCGCGGGCTGGCCATCACGACGGCGAGCGATGTGTATTCGCTGGGCGTGGTGCTGTATCAACTGCTGACGGAGCGCAAGCCGTATCAGTTGAACACGATGACGCTGCTGGAGATGGACCAGGTGATTTGCCAGCAGGCGCCGGAGCCGCCGGGGCTGGGTGACGAGTTGGACTACATCCTGCTGATGGCGCTGCGGAAGGAGCCGGAGCGGCGGTACGAGAGCGTGGAGCGGTTCGCCGAAGATGTGGTGCGGTATATGGAAAACCGGCCGGTGCGGGCGCGTCCGGATTCTACGTTGTACCGGGTGCGGAAATACGCGCGGCGCAACTGGGTGGCTCTGACGGCGGCGACGATTGCGCTGACGGGGATCTGTGGAGGGGCAGCGTTGGCCGTCTACCAGGCGCGGCGCGCGGAGCATCGCTTTCAACAGGTGCGCGTGTTGGCGAATACGTTTCTGTTCGATTTCGACAGAGAGATCCGGCAGGTGCCGGGGACGACGAAAGCACGCGAATTGCTGGTGAAAACGGCGTTGCAGTATCTGGACGAACTGGCGCGGGATGGGAGCGCGGACGCTGGGTTGGCGTCGGAGTTGGCGCAGGCGTATATGAGCGTGGGTGATGTGCAGGGCATGACGGGGTTGCCGAATCTGGGCCGGCCGGCGGATGCGATTGCGAGCTACCGGAAGGC
>CANIFK010000673.1 GCA_947466555.1 Acidobacteriota bacterium
AGGGAGTGTGGGCGGGCGGCCCGGGAGTGGGCGGAGCGGGAGATGGATTTGGGGCGGATTGCGGAGCGGTATCTGGGGGTGTTGCGGGGGGCTGGAAAAGGGTGACAATGAGGCTATGCTGGCTGCGATTACGACTGACCCGGAAGTGATGCATGGCGTTCGGGGACGCGTGTGCCGGTGCAAACGCTGTTCGACTACCTGGAGGGTGGGGATTCCCTGGAGGTTTTTTTGGAAGGGTTTCCGACAGTCAGCCGGGAACTCTTGATTCAGGTCTTGGAAGAGTGCAAGCAATTGCGGTTGGCGCAGGTGTAATGCGACCGCTGCTTGATGAGTGGATTCGCTGATTTAGTGCGGTTGGTACCGGGGGCACTTGCGGTGGTTGCCGGGTATATCGTTCGGGTGGGCCGTCGGGACTGATCCTGTTACTTGGCGGCGCGGGGGAGTTTCGCGTCTGGGGACACCCGGCCTACGCTACGCTTCGGCCCGCGGGTGTCCCCGTGGGTTGTTTGCTGCGAGGCAGATATTACTTCGAGGCTCGGGTGACGGGCGTGTAGATGTGCAGGTTGCGGAACTGGGCGGTGTCCTGGTAGTTGGCTGTCACGAATTCGTGGATGTGGCGGAGTTGGAGGCGGTTGGGGTCTGACGCGGGCCAGATGCGGAGGAACTCCTGCGGGGCGACGTCCATGTAGAGGATTTTTGTTGGCGGGCGGCGGAGCATGTCGTCGGTGGCCTGCTTTTCGTCGTCTATGGTGAAGAGGCCCGGTTGGAGGACGCAGAAGCGGGAGACGTTTTGGCCTCTTGTTAGGAAATATGCCACGGGTGGGTAGGGGTAGACGAACATGGGTTCGCCTTGTTTGATGTTGGCCGTTAGCCAGCGGACGAGTTCGGCGCTGCCTTTGTCGGTGCGGACGCGGCCGACGGGGGTGTCGATCTGTTCGGTATCGGCGCGTTGGACCAGGGCGGAGAGGAGGAAAACGCCAGCGATGGCGCCGACGGGGATGACGGCCCAGCGGGCTTTGTTGAGAAAACTGGCGGCGACGGGGTAGAAGAGCGGCGCGGCGAAGACGAGGTGCCCGACGTCGAAGCGTGGGGAGACGCCGGCGATCATCGACAGGCCGCAGACGCAGAAGTAGATGAGATTGCGGTCGCGGTTCTTGAGAACGAGCAGGCCGCAGAGCGGGGGGAGCCAGACGGGGAGCGTGAGTCCGATGACGATCATGACGCGGATGATCCAATCGCCGGCGCCGGAGGCTCCTTCGAACAGGGCCGGGTAGCCGCCGATCACCTCGCCGTAGGCCATACGGTTGGCTTCCGAGTAGTTGTTCTTGGCCCAGAGGAGGTTATCGATGAAGGCTTTGAGCGATCCGGTGGCGAGGAGGGCAGAGACGCCGAGGGCGGCGCCGGTGGCTCCGCCGGCGATGACGCGCCAGGGGGATTGCTTGATGAGGAGTGCAGCCGCCACGGTGGCGACGGCGGTGAGGGCGAGGATTGGCGTGGCCCAGACGGAGAAGGCCAGGAGGATACCACCGAGGAAGGGCCGGCCGCGCCAGACGGCGACGATGCCCAAGATGGCGTAGGTGTCGGCGTCCCAGCGATGGTTGTTGGTCATCATGGCGGGGTCCGCCGTGTTCAGCGCCAGGAAGATGAAGGCCGCGATGGCGGCGGAGGCGGCGTCGGCCAGTTGGCGGCTGACGAAATAGACGACGGCGGTGAGGATGCCAATTTCGACGGCGAGAATGACGTGGGCGGCGGCGAGGGAGACGCCGAATATCTTGAAGACCAGGGCGATCAGCCAGTACGACGCCGGGCCGGTGAGGCCGAAGAGATCCTTGTACAGAATTTCACCTTCGGCGATGCGGGCGGCGTGGGAGAGGAAAATTCCCTCATCATTGATCAAAATGAGGCGGTCCCCGGCGAGCCAGAAGACGAATAGAGCGGAAAAAAGGAAAACGGCAGCAACAAAATGCGCCGGACGGAGCGCGGGCATGCTCTTCTATCGGACGTTTGGTTGCCGGGGTTTAGTCGCACATGTTACCTTATAATTTACGGTCTTCGGGGTAACCTCCGAATCCCGCCGCCTAAACCCCACCAAGTACAAACAATGGAAGCCACGTTACACGCGCTCGGCGAGATCGTGTTGAAAGGTCTGCCGACGTTCTTCCTCCTGATTCTGCTGCACTACTATTTGAAGCGGACGTTCTTCGCTCCCTTAGAAAAAGTGCTGGCGGAACGGTATGAGGCGACAACCGGAGCCCGGAAACAGGCCGAAAGCGCTATGGCGCGAGCCGAGGCGAAAGCCAAGGAATATGAAGAAGCCATTCGCAACGCGCGGACCGAAGTCTACAAAGACAACGACGTGATGCGGAAGAAGTGGCGCGAAGAGCAGGCCGTTGTTTTGGCGAATGCTCGCGAGCGCGCTGATTCATTGGTCAAGACCGCGAAGGCGGAACTGGCTGGCGATGTGCGAGCGGCACGTGAGTCGCTGCAGGCTGAAAGTGAACGGATCGCCGACGGGATTGCCGCCGCGATTTTGCGGAGGTCTGCGTGATGCGCCGGTTGGTATTGATTGCGGCTGTTGCCGCTGTTGGCATCTGGGCGCAGGAGCATGGGGCTCCGGCTACTCCTCCGGCTGGTGAGCATGGCGCTCCCGCCGCTGCCGCTGAGCATGGCGCACCGGCTGCTGCCGGGCATGGCGAAGCGGGTCACGGCGAAGGCGAGCACAAGTCCGGTGGGCCGGCGGAAGTTTCGGTGTGGTGGAAGTGGGCGAACTTCGCGATTCTGGCTGGTGGCTTGGGCTACATGATCGCCAAGAACGCGCCCGCCTATTTCGCGACGCGCAATGAAGAGATTCGCAAGGGCCTGGAAGAAGGCGCCGAGTTGCAGCGGGAAGCCAATGCGCGGACGGCGGCGATGGAAGCCCGGTTGAAGAATCTGGAAAGCGAAATCGCCGATCTGCGGGCGAAGGCCAAGGCCGAGATCGCCAATGAAGGCGAGCGTGTGCAGGCCGAGACGGCCGCCGCTGTGGCCAAGATTCAGGCGCACGCCGAGAACGAAATTGCTTCCGCCGCGAAGAACGAACGCGCGGTGTTGAAGACCTACGCCGCCGATTTGGCGCTGAAGATGGCGGAAGAGAAGTTGCGCGGGCAGTTGAATTCGCAAGCCGATGCTGGGCTGATCCAGGGCTTCCTGAAAGGGTTGAACTAGCCGATGTCAGTGGCAATTGCATCCCGGTTCGCGCGCGCGCTGGCCGATATTCTTGTTAGTAACGACGCGGCGAATGACGCCGTGGTGAAACTGCGGGCGTTCGAAGAGCTGCAGCAGAGTTCGCCGGATTTGAAGAACATTCTGATTTCGCCGGCTGTATCGGGGCGGAAGAAGAAGGCGGCGGTTGCGCGGTTTGCCGAGCAGATCGGTTTTTCGCCGCTGTTGAAGAATTTCATGTACGTGTTGATTGATCACCGGCGGACGGCGATGTTGGGAGAGATCCTGACGTCGCTCGAATCGCAGCTGGATGAGCGTCGCGGGATCGTCCGGGCGCAAGTCGAGTCGTCGCGGCCGTTGGATGAGGCGCAACGCCAGCAGATCGAAGCGGCGTTGGGCCGGGCGACTGGCAAGCAGGTGTTCGGGCAGTATAAGGTAGGCGAGGCGCTGATCGGGGGACTGGTCGCGCGCGTTGGATCCCGGGTATATGACGGTTCGGTGCGCGGCCAATTGCAGGCCATGCGCGTCCGTCTGGTGCGGTCTTAAGTCAGGTTTCTAGAGAAAACGTC
>CANIFK010000674.1 GCA_947466555.1 Acidobacteriota bacterium
CGAAAGAACCCGGTGGGGCCGCCGCAGGGGACGAACAAGTCGATGCGGGGCGGCTCGTATCTCTGTCATAAGAGTTACTGCAATCGCTATCGGGTTGCGGCGCGGACGAAAAATACGCCGGATTCGGCGACGACGAATATCACTTTCCGCTGCGTGCGGGACGTGTAGGCTTTGACTCGGGCAATTCCTTGGTGACAGTCACCTGGGAATTGTCTGGGTTAGAAGGTGAAGGAGAAGCCGGAGGAGATGCGGCGCTGGTAGAGGAGTCCGCTGGAAGCGCCGCTGATGGCTTCGATGCGGGCGGGGCCGCCGGCTTCCAGGGCGCCTGGGTCGCGGGCGAGGGAACGGCCGAGGAAGTTGGGGTGGCCGCTTAAGCCGGTGCGGAAGTCGGCACGATAGGTCCAGCGGGGGTGGACGCGGACTTTGAAGCCGCCTCCGTACTGGATGATGCCCTGGAAGATCCCTCCGCCTTGAAGCGGCGGGGCGGAACCGAAGTTATAGGCGGCCTGCATCATGCCTACGTTCGATAGGCCGAGGCGGAACACGCCGCGGGCCTTCTGGAAGGGTGCGTCGGTCAGGTTGGTGAGGGCAATGGCCGGGCCGACGGCGATATAGGGGCTCCAACGGCTCTCGCGGGGGCGGAGGTGGAAGATCGTGTTGTAAGAAAATTGCCGGGAGAGCAGGCCGGCGGACTGATCGCGGAAGTCCGTTTTGAGTTTGGCCGCGGTAGCGGGTTCGTCGGACGAGAGATCTGGTTCAAAGCGGCCGCGCTGATAGAGGAAGCCGATTTCGTGGGAGATCCAGCGGTGGGAGTTAACCGTGAGGGCTCCGCCGACCTGGCGGCCGCGGCGAACGGTATTGGCGGCGTAGACGGTGGACTGGCGAACGACTCCATCTTCCGGCCGGTAAGTAATTCGGAGTCCCTCCGCTCCCAGGGTATGCGGGCCGAAACAGCCCTGGCCGACCTGGAAGGTCAGCTCCATGTGGGGCGCCGCCCATTCGCGATTGGGGGCCGGTTTGGCAGCGCCGCGGCGGGAGGCGGGCGCGACGAAGGACGACGACCAGCCGGCGTCGACGGCGGGCGGGTCGGGCAGGATTTTTACGCGGCGGGCTTCCTCATCGGGGGACCCGAAGGCGTCGTTAGGCACGGCCGTAATATCGTCGGCATCAGAGCCGGTCTTGCCGGGGCTCCTGCGCATGAGCTTAATGGCTGCGGTGGTGTAGGCGACGCTCTGGTAGCCGATGTTGCCGCGTACGACGTCGTTGCGGGCGGTGAGGAAGAAGCGGCGGCTGGCGCGCATGATGGCGTTTCCGCGGTAGGGGCCGGGAGCAGGGGCCACGGCGTCTTCGGCTCGCCGAGGATTGGTGCAATCGTTGAGACGAACGACGAGGACCTGACCGTCGGAGACCAGGTGGTCGCCAGTGGCGTTGGTGGCGTCGCGGGGCATCCAGGTGCGGGCGACGAGTTCGGCGCCACTAACGCAACCGGTGAGGGCGAGGTCATCGAAAACTTTGGTTCGTTCGCGGTCGATCCAAGGATCGATGAGGTGGACGAATCCTTTCTCCTTCATGGAGAAGCCGATGGCGGAGTCCTGCGTGGATGCGGCGGTGAACATGGGCGTGCCGTTCCAGGACTCCTTTGTGCCAAAGATGCGGATGTGATGACGGCGGGCGAAGCTGTTGAGGGATTTAGTCCGGTTGAGAATAGGGGCCTTGCCATCGAGGGTAAGGACGGACATGGGGGCGGCCTGGTAGGCCTGGCTTTCGGCCACTGCGCGCAACGTCCGGTAGCGGGAGGCGGCGGATACGTTTTCTGGAACATTCCAGCCGGCGGCGGCGAAGGCGCGAGTCAGCGCATCCTCGGAGGCGATGAAAACCAGGTTTGTGAAATCAGAATCGGCGCCCTGAGGTGTGCGAGTGCGGAAGGGGATGTGGGGGATGGTGGTGAGGAGGATGCGGCGGTCGTCGGGGCCGGCGGAGACGGGGCCGATGGGAGCGTCGAAACCTTCGCCGGCTTCGACCGGTGCCGTGAGCCGGATCCGGAATTCGGCGCCGGGAGTGAGCCGGATTTCCGGTTCAGAGAACCGAAGCACAGTGGCGAAGACCGTGCTGGAGAAGAGCATTGCGATCGGTTCGACGGAGGCGAGAGATGTGAGCAGCCCGGTGGCCCGGTAGCCGGGAGTATCCGTGGAGCGGATGCCACGGATGCGGCCGCGTTTGTCGATGTTCTCGCGGGCGTTTTCGAGTTCGGTGATTTCGCTGGGGGTGGCGATGCGGCGGCCGTCGGGCAGTTCGATTTCGGTGACGCGGAGGCCAAGGGAGGCCCGCTCGCGGACAAGGCCCAAGCCAACGCGGCGAACATGTTCGATAATTCCGTGGGCGATCGCGCCGGCGGGAACAAGCTCTTTTCCGTTCACGGAAACAGGGGAGACAACAACGCCGCGAAAAGAGGCACCCACGGCGGAAGAAAAAGAGTTGATCTCCTGACTGAGACGAATTTCGACGACGTGTCCTTCCGGTATGGAGGCCGGCCAGGCGGACGGTGCCGAGCCGAGAACGGCTAAGAAGGCGATTGCGAAAGGAGACGGACTTCGCATTCTGAGTACTTTATTACAGTGCAGGTGGTGTAGGCAGTATATCGCGATCCTCTTATACTGAGGGGCATGTGGCGACTGGCCGTGGCATTGTTAGTACTAGGTAAACTACCGGCGAACGATGCGGCGGCGATCCGGAGCTTTCTGGGGGCCTATCGGGCCGCGGTACGGCAGGGCGGAGCCGGGCAGTTGACCTATTTGAGCCCGCGCTACCGGGTTTTTCTGCCGTACGGGCACATCTTTGAAAAGCTACCGGTGGCCGAACCGCTGGCGGCCCGGGGGCGGGAACGATCGGAATTTGTGGTGAGTGTCTATGAGCCGGAGGCGGACCGGGCGGTGGCGGCGGCCGTGTGGCGGGACGGCGCGGATGCGGGAATGGCCGACTACACACTGGCGCGGGAGCGTGGGCAGTGGAAGATTGTCACTTCCCGGGATGGGTTTCTGCCGGGAGCGGGACAGTTCACCGCAGATCGATTGGGCGCGGAATGGGAGCCGTTGTTTGACGGGAAATCGTTTGCAGGATGGGAGGCGGTAGCCGGTGGAGCCGTGCCGGGGGCGTGGCGGATTGACGACGGCTGTTTGGTGACGGTGGCCGGGGAGGGGGCGGTATCTTTACGGACACGGCGGGCATTCGCTGCGTTTGAGTTGGAGTGGGAATGGAAGGTGGCCGCCGGTGCAAACAGTGGCGTAAAGTACCGGTTGTACGCGGTACGCAGTGGTGTGGACGCGGTAGGGATGGAGTATCAGCTTGCCGATGACGATGGGGACCCGGGGGCTCGGGTGGACCCTGAGCAACGTAGCGGGACGCTCTACGGTGTGACAGCGATGGCCCGCAGTGGCGCGCGCATGGTGGGGGAGTGGAACACGTCCCGGATCGTGGTGGCGTCCGATCATGTGGAACATTGGTTGAACGGAGTGAAAACGGCGCAATATCCCGTAGATTTGCCCTTCGCGAGTCCGATTTCCCTGCAACATCACCGGAGCGAGGTGCGGTTCCGGAATCTGCGAATTCGGGCGGTGCGGTGATGGAGTGGCTGCTTTTTCCAATCGCCATCGGTGTGTTTGTAGCGTTTTGGGCGGGTATCGTTTTCCTGACGAGCGTGATATCAGGCTGGTGCGAACTGGCGAAGCAGTTTCGAGCGGAGCAGCCGTTTACCGGGCGAAAGTGGAAG
>CANIFK010000675.1 GCA_947466555.1 Acidobacteriota bacterium
ATCTTCGCGCCTTCGTTGGCGAGGGACAGGAGCGTCCGGTCCAGGATCGCCTCCTTCGTGATCGCGCGGCGCTCAATGCCTTCCCGGGCGGCGAGTTCTTCGATGATCGCGGTCACCTCCGGATCGGGAGTCTGCTTGCGGTTCTCGTCGTACTTGTAATAGCCGGCGCCGGTCTTCTGGCCGTAGCGGCCGCGCTCGCAGAGCTCGTCGGAGATCAGCGGGACACGCTCGCCGGGGATCTCCAGATGCTTGAACTCCTTGCGGATGCGCCAGCCGACGTCGAGGCCAGCGAGGTCGCCCATCGACAACGGCCCCATTGCCATGCCCCATTCGTAGAGCGCGCCATCGACCTGCTCCGGCGCGGCCCCCTCCTCCACCAGGAATTGAGCTTCGCGGAGGTAGCAGTGGATCATCCGGTTGCCGACAAACCCGCGGCAGTTGCCCACCAGCACGCCGACCTTCTTCAGGGTCTTCGCGAGGTTCATGCAGGTGGCGATGACGTCGAGCCCGGTGGCGGCGCCGCGCACGATTTCGAGCAGGCGCATGACGTTGGCGGGGCTGAAATAGTGAGTGCCGATGACGTCCTGCGGGCGCGAGGTGGCGCTGGCGATCTCATCGATCGACAGGGTGGAGGTGTTCGAGGCCAGGATGGCGCGGGGCTTGGCGATCCCGTCGATGGCGGCGAAGATCTCCTTCTTCAGTGCCATGCCTTCAAAGACCGCTTCGGTGATGATATCGGCTTCCTCGAACCCGTCGTAGGTGAGCTGGGGCGTGATGAGGGCCATGCGCTGATCCATGACCGCTTGCGAGAAACGGCCCTTGGCGACGGAGTTCGCGTAGTTCTTGCGGATGGTCGCCATGCCCTTGTCGAGCGCCTCCTGCGTGGTCTCTCGGAGACGGACGGGGATGCCGGCGTTGACGAAGTTCATGGTGATGCCGCCGCCCATGGTGCCGGCGCCGATCACCGCCGCCTGCTTGATTTCCCGGGTGGGCGTGTCCTTGCCGATGCCGGGGATTTTTGCCACTTCGCGCTCGCCGAAGAAGGTGTGGATCAGGGCCTTCGATTGAGGGCCGTAGAGGCACTCGTTGAACATTTCGCGCTCGCGGGTGCAGCCTTCGGGGAAGGGAAGTTGGGTGGCCGCTTCGACGGCGTTGATGGCCGCCTGCGGGGCGGTCTGGTTGCGGTGGGACCTGCGGGCCTGGGCGCGGAGGGCGTCGAAGATGGCGGGGTCGAAGGGGCGGATGGCGCGCTCGCGGGGCTTTGGCCGCTCGGTCTGAGCTCGCGCGAATACAACAGCGCCGGTGAGGAGGTCGCCGTCGATGATGGCGTCGAGGATGCCGGCTTGGAGGGCCTGTTGGGCGCGAATGGGTTCGCCGAAGGCGCACATCTGCGCGGCGAGTTCGACCCCGGCCAGGCGCGGGAGGCGCTGGGTGCCGGCAGCGCCGGGGATGAGGCCGATCTTCACTTCGGGCTGGCCGACCTGGGCGGAGGGGAGGGCCACGCGGTAGTGACCGCCCATGGCGACTTCGAGGCCGCCGCCGAGCGCGGTGCCGTGGATGGCGACGATGACCGGCTTGGGCGAGTCCTCCATGGCGAGCATGAGCGGGAGCAGATTGTGGCCTTTGCTCTGGCCCGCGACGACCTTGCCGAACTCCTTGATATCGGCGCCGGCGATGAAGGTGCGCCCCGCCCCGATCAGGACGATGGCTTCGACTTCGGGGTCGGCGATGTGGGCGGCGAGCGCGGCGGCGATGCCATCGGGGACGCCGGGGCTCAGGGCGTTGACGGGGGGATTGTTGACGGTGATGATGCCGACGTTCGCGTCTTTGGAGGTGAGGATGAGTTCGCTCATGATTGGGTTCGTTCTTTCTCTCGCAGTTGGCGGCGGAGGACTTTGCCGACGGAAGATTTGGGGAGTTCGGGGAGGAATTCGATGGCGGTGGGCACCTTGAATTTGGTCAGGCGCTCGGCGCAGTAGGCGATCAGGGTTTCCGATGATACTTCGGATTTGGCGACGACGAAGGCCTTCACCATCTCGCCGCGGTAAGGGTGGGGCTGGCCGACGACACAGGCTTCGCGCACGGCCGGGTGGGTAAAGAGCACCTCCTCCACCTCCTTCGGGAAGACCTTGAAGCCGCTGACGCTGATCATCTCTTTCTTGCGGTCGACGATGTAGAAGAAGCCGTCTTCGTCCATGGTCGCGATGTCGCCGGTGTACATCCAACCGTCGCGGAGAGCGTTCGCGGTCTCATCTGGATTGTTCCAGTAGCCCTTCATGATTTGCGGGCCCTTCACGCAGAGCTCGCCCGGCTCGTTCAGGCCCACTTCGCGCGTGGGGTCATCGAGCGAGACGATCTTGAACTCGGTGCTGGTAACGGGGATGCCGATGGCGCCGATTTTGCGGGGGGCCAACTGGGGCGTGGTGGAGGCCGTGCAACTGGTCTCCGTCATGCCGTAGCCTTCGCGGAGCATGGCGCCGCTCATCTGTTCGAACTGCTCGATCACCTCGACGGGGAGCGGGGCACTGCCCGAGTTGAATAGCTTCACCTTGTGGATGCCACAGGTGGCGGTTTCCGGGTGGTGGAGGAGGGAGATGTAGATGGTCGGGGCGGCGGGGAATTGGGTGGGCTCGTATTCGCGGAAGGCCGCGATCAGGGCGTTGACATCGTACTTGGGAACGGGGATCACCATGTTGCCGTTCCAGGTGGCGAGGAGCAGCCCAACGACCTGGCCGTAGATGTGGAAATAGGGCAGGACGAGCAGCAGGCGCTCTTCGCCGCGCCGGGTGTTGTAGGTGTGCCAGAGAGCGTTCTGGACGACGTTCGCGAAGAGGTTGTAGTGGGTCAGCATCGCCGCTTTGGAGACGCCCGTGGTGCCGCCGGTGTATTGGAGCAGGGCCACGTCCTCTTCGGCGTTGACGGTGACGCGGGGGAGCGTTTTGGGGTCGCCTGCGGCGATCAGTTCTTCGATGGTTTCGGGGAGGATTTCGAGCGTGAGCGGGAGGCCGCTGGGGGTGCGGGTGACCAGGAATGTCAGGCCGGAATCCTTCGCGACGTGGGCGAGTTCGTAGGCCGTGTAGGCGGGGTTGATATTGACGACGATGGCGCCGAGGCGCATGGCGGCGAAGAAGGCGATGGGGTAGTTGGGCCCGTTGGGCAGCATGATGCCCAGGCGGTCGCCTTGGCGGAGGCCTGCTTTATGAAGGCTGGCGGCCAGCCGGTCCGCTTTGTCCTTGAGCTGTTCGTAGGTGATCTGCCGGCCTTCGAAGGCGAGGGCCGGGCGGTGGCGGAAGTGGCTCGCCGCCGTCTGGAGAATGAAGTAGAGCGACTGGTGGGGGAACGTGGCCGTGGGCGGCACCCAGAAGTCGTAATGCTTCAGCCAGGGCTTGGCGGCGAACACGCTCATAGGGCAAGTTGGGCGATGCGTTCGCGGTGGAAGACGGCGTCGCCGAAGGCGGTTTCAAAGGCCTTGGCGCGGCGGTAGTAGAGGTGGATGTCGTTCTCCCAGGTGAAGCCCATGCCGCCGTGGGCCTGGATGGCGTTATTGCCGGTGAGGCGGGCGGCTTCGGCGATGTAGCTCTTGGCGACGCTGACGGCGGTTTGCGCTTCGGGGAGATTTTGTTCGAGGGCGTAGGCGGCGAAGTACGTGGCGCTGCGGGCGCTTTCGGTGGCGACGAGCATGTCGGCACAGAGGGACTGGACGAGTTGGAAAGCGCCAACGGGCTTGCCGAACTGCTTGCGGGTTTTGACGTAGGCG
>CANIFK010000676.1 GCA_947466555.1 Acidobacteriota bacterium
CGAGGATCATGGCGATGCCGTCGGCGGGGATGCTGAACGTGGCAATGGTGCCGGAGAGGATCACCAGAGACGCTCGGGGGACGCCGGCTACGCCCTTGCTGGTTAGCATCAGCGTTAGCATCATCAGGAGCTGCTGGCTCCAGGTGAGTTCGATGCCGGCGACCTGGGCGCAGAACACCGATGCTCCGGAGAGGTAGAGGGTGGTGCCGTCGAGGTTGAAGCTGTAGCCCGTTGGCAGGACGAAGCTGACGATGTGTTTGGGGACGCCGAACTTCTCCATGTTTTCGAGGGCTTTGGGGAGAGCGGCTTCGCTCGACGCCGTGGAGAAGGCGATGAGCCAGGGTTCCTTTACCGCTTCGATGAAACGGCCCATCGGGATGCGGCAGACCACGATTACCGTGCCGAGGACGAAGATGACGAAGACGATGAGGGCGGCATACATGGTGACCAGCAGTTTGCCAAGGGTGAAGAGCACGCCTAGGCCTTTGGCTCCTACGGTTACCGCTATGGCTGCGCCGACGCCGATGGGGGCTAGCATCATGACGTAGCGGGTGTATTGGAACATGACCTCCGCTAGCGATTCACACCACTCGACGATTGGTTTTGATTTGTCGCCGATGGCGGTGCAGGCGGCGCCGAAGATGAAGCAGAAGACCACCAGTTGGAGGACTTCGCCTTTGGCCATGGCGTCGATGACGCTAGACGGGAAGGTATGTTCGAGGATCTCGCCGACCGTTGGTGGCTCTTTGAGTTTGGGGACGGCGGCGACGGCTCCGGTGGCGGCGGCGGTGGGTTCGACGTGCTGGCCTGCGCCGGGGCGGATGATGTTGACGGCGCCGAGACCGAGGAAGAGAGCCACGGTGGTGACGATTTCGAAGTAGAGGATGGCTTTGCCGCCGACGCGGCCCATCGTTTTGACATTGCCGGAGGCGGCGATGCCGTAGACGAGCGTCGCGAAAAGCAGGGGCGCGATGATGCTCTTAATCAGCTTCAGAAAGATATTGCTGGCGGGCGTGAGTTGTTTGGCCACGTCGGGGGCGAGTACCCCGAGTGCGACACCAGCCGCCATTGCGATGAAGATCCATCCGGTAGCGGAGATCTTACCGAGAATTCCCATTTAACGTTCTCCCCATTTGAGTTTTTGACGGAGGACATCGAAGAACAACATCTTCGGGGGCCGGACGAGTTGCAACGTGTGCTCGGAACTGCGGCAGACCACGCGGTCTCCGCGCATGAGAGGCTGTCCCACCTGGCCGTCTACGGTGAGATAGATCTCCTCGTCGTCGCTGCGCGCCCACACGGTGATGGCGCTAGAATCAGGCACGATCACAGGGCGATTGGTTAGCATGTGCGGGCAAATCGGGGTGATGGTCAACGCGGCCACCTGCGGAAAAATGATGGGCCCGCCGGCGGCGAGTGAATACGCCGTGGACCCGGTGGGTGTGGAGATGATGAGCCCGTCCGCTTTGTACTTACAGATGAAATGTTTGTCCCAGTAGACCTCGAGATCGATGACGCGGGCGAGGGCCATTTTGGTGAGGACGACGTCATTGAGCGCTTCGTAGCTGGCGATGGTTTCTTCGCCGCGGATGACTTCGCAGTGGAGCATGCGGCGGAGGCCGATGCGGTGTTCGCCGCGGAGATAGCGTTCGAGTTCGGGGAAAAGCTGTTCGACGGTGATGGCGGTGAGAAAGCCCAACGAGCCGAGGTTGGCGGCGAAGAGGGGGATGGGCCGGCCGTTGATGGAGCGGGCGGCGGAGAGGAGGGTGCCGTCGCCACCGAGGACGATGATGAGCTGGGTGCCGTCGGGGACGTGTTCGCGGGAGATGCCGTCGGTGCGATTGACGTATTTGGCGGAGACTTCGTCGAGGTGGGCGGTGATGCCGCGTTCGTCAAGCCAGGCGAGGAGTTGAGCGAGGACCTCGGGGGCGCGTTCGACGTTGGGGCGGGAGAAGATGCCGACAATCTTAATGTCTTGCATAGAGGAGGAATTCCTTGTTTCCTTCGGCGCCGAGGATGGGACTGTCGATGATTTCGGTTCGGTAGCCGAGGGCTTGGGCGGCGGTGGAAACGCGATCGATTGCCTGCTGGTGCAGTTGGGGTTCGCGGACGATGCCGCCTTTTCCGACCTGTTCACGGCCTACTTCAAATTGGGGCTTCACGAGGATGACTAGTTCGCCATCTTCGCACAGAAGCGGCGGGAGTGCAGGGAGTATTATCGTGACACTGATGAAGCTGACGTCGGCGACGGCGAGGGCGGAGGGTTCGGGGGTGTCGGTGGGTTGGAGATTGCGGGCGTTGACGCCTTCGCGGAGGACGACGCGGGGGTCTGTTCGGAGGCGGTAATCCATCTGATTGGTACCGACGTCGAAGGCGTAGACGCGGAGGGCGCCGCGCTGCAACAGGCAGTCCGTGAAGCCGCCGGTGGAGGAGCCGATGTCGAGGCAGACTTTGCCCGCGGGATTGATTTGCCAGTGATCGAGGGCCTGGGCGAGCTTGTGGCCGCCGCGGGAAACGTATGGCGGCGGGGCGGCGACGTCGATGGCAGCGTCGAGGTCGATTTCTTTGCCGGCTTTGTCGGAACGCTGACCGTTGACCTTGACCTGCCCGGCGAGGATGAGGGCTTTGGCCTTTTCGCGGGAGCCGGCCAGACCTCGTTCGAAGAGTAGCTGATCCAGGCGCATCCGCGGGGTTTTCATGCTTTGCGCTTCACGATGAAATCGGCGAGTTCGGCCAGGGGTTCGGCGGCTTGGCCAAACGGTTTGAGGGCTTCGTGGGCGGCGAGGCGTTCGACTTCGGCCATTTGCTTTGATTTTTCCAGGCCGTAGACGGCGGGGAAGGTGATCTTTTGTTGGGCCTGATCTTTGCCGGGGGTTTTGCCGAGGGTTTCGGCGGATTCTTCGACGTCGAGGATGTCGTCGACGATTTGAAAGGCCAGGCCGGTGTGTTCGCCGTAGCGGGAGAGGGCGTCGAGCTGTTCGGCGTTGGCGCCGGCGTAGATGGCTCCCATGCGGACACTGGCGCGGAGGAGGGCGCCGGTTTTGGCGCGGTGGATGGCTTCGAGCAGTTCGGCCGTGGGGGGCTGGCGTTCGCCTTCGATGTCGTGGACCTGGCCGCCGATCATGCCGCCGACGGTGCCGGAGGCGGTGGCGAGTTCGGCGACCAGGCGGGCCTTTGTGAGGTCGCTGGCGTGGGGGAGTTTGCCGAGGGTTTCGAAGGCGAGGGTGAGGAGCGAATCACCGGCGAGGATGGCCATGGCTTCGCCGAAGACGACGTGATTCGTTGGGCGGCCGCGACGGAGATCGTCGTTATCGAGGGCCGGGAGATCGTCGTGGATCAACGAGTAAGTATGGATCATCTCCAGCGTGCAGGCGGCGTCCTCGATGCCTTTGGGGCTGACGCCTAAGGCTTCGGCGGCTCCGATGCAGAGGACGGGGCGGATGCGTTTGCCGCCGGCGAAGAGGCTGTAGCGCATGGCGCGGTGGATGGTTTGGGGGGCGACGGTTTCGGCGGGCACCCAGCGTTCGAGGGCGGCTTCGACGGTTTGGATGCGGGCGGCGAGATATTCTTTCAGGTTCATTCTTTGGTGGGGTCGAAGGGGGCGGGTTCGGAGCGGTTGAGGAGGACTTCGACGCGGGTTTCGGCGTCTTCGAGTTCTTTTCGGCAGCGGTCGGAGAGGGTGACGCCGCGTTCGAAAACTTCGATGGCTTTTTCGAGGGGCAGGTCGCCGGACTCGAGTTCCTTGACGACGGATTC
>CANIFK010000677.1 GCA_947466555.1 Acidobacteriota bacterium
AACCCGATATTGCCTTCCTGAATCAGATCCAGGAACTGTAAACCGCGATTGGTATAGCGTTTGGCGATCGAAACCACCAGTCGTAAGTTAGCCTCAATCAGCTGCTTCTTAGCCGATTCCGACTCGTTCTCGCCCTTCTCCACGATATGCAAGGAACGCCGTAACTCGGTGTAAGTAGCGCCGTACTCGAGCTCTAACTGCTCCAGCCGCTCCGAACACGCCTTCAACTCCCGGCGTATCTCCCGCGCCTTGCCGGCCGCCTCAGAAACCTCGGTCGTCCCGGCGCTCTGGTCCTCGCCCTCAATCAGTACTTCTCCGCCCGTCTGCGCGTCCAGGTCTTCAATCCGGCGCTGCGATTCGGCGATCTGCCGTTCCAGCGGCCGCAACGATTCCACCGCCGCCCGCAGCCGGTTGCTCATCCGCCGGCTCACCAGCGAACCAAACGACATCAGCCGGATCAACTGGCTGATCTTCACCACCGTCCGCGCCAGGCTCCAGCGATACTGCCGGTACTGCTTCGGCTTGCTCGACCGCGGCGAGGCCAGCATCTTCTCGCGGCACTCATCGGCCCGCAGTTGCAACCTGTCCAGCTCTTCGAAGAACTGCACCAGCTCGACACATTCCTGCGGATCGTCGTCGTCCTCGGCGATGACATCGTCCTCTTGGCGCAGCAGCACATCGTCCACCAGCAGGTTGCCGTTGTTGATGTCGCCCCGGATCCGGTACAGCTCGCGCACGGCCACCGAAGATCGCGAAAGCGACTTCGCCACATTTCGCTGCCCGCGCTCAATCCGCCGGGCCAATTCAATTTCGCCTTCGCGCGTCAACAGCGGCACCGTGCCCATCTCGCGCAAGTACATCCGCACCGGGTCGTTCGTCTTATCGGCGAACTCGGCTACCCCGTCGCCCTCACCGGAATCGTCGGCGTCTTCAAATTTCGAGCGGAACCCAACTTCTTTGGGCTCCACCAGCAGTTCCACACCGGCGCCTTCTAAATCGGCAAGGATATCCTCCAAGTTCCCGCCGGTACTTAAATCGTCCGGTAGAATCTCGCTGACGTCGTCATAGAGAAGATAACCCTTCTCCTTGCCGACTTCGACTAAGTTGCGGATACGGCCTATTTTTTCGTCCGATGCCACTTCAACCCCTATCCCTGCAATAGGAAAACTCATTGTATCGCAATGGCTCCCCCCTTTAGCCTTCCCGTTCGAGCCTGCTTAACTCTTCGGCAATTTGGATGGCTTCCATAATTGCGCCGCGCTGCTCGGCCGCGCGAACCCGCCGTTTCAATTCCCCGATCTGGTCCTTCCGGTTTCCGGCTCCCAATTGCGCCAGGCAAGCCCCGGCCTGTTCCACCATATTGATCTCTGTCTGTAAATGATCGGCAAAAGCCATCGCCGCCATTAGCGTCCTCGTCGGCGCGCTTAGCTTCTGTTCCAGTTCCTCCCAGTGAAACGACCCCGCATCCGGAAACGCCAGAATCCCCCGCCAGATCTCCGCCCCGGCCGACTCCAGCAGCTTCGGGTAGTTCCCCAGCAGCGGAAAGACATACTCCCGTACCTCCGCCGAATGCAGAAACAACTCCAACAACATCTTTTCGGCCGGAGAAACTTCAATCGCCGGAATTTCTATCCGTTCTTCTCCTCGTCCCCCCGCCGCCCGCCGGAACTGTTCCAACAACAACCCCTGCTCCACGCCCAACACCGCCGCCAATTCGTTCGCCAGCGCCGCCCGCTCCACCCGGTCGGACACCTGCCGCACCCGCGGCAGCAGGAACTCCAGCGCCTGCACTTTCCCTTCGCTGGTCTTCACGTCGAACCGCGCCCGCGCTCGCCCGGCCAGCCAATGGAAGTACGGTTGCGCATTCGTCAGCCGGTCCCGATAGGCGTCCGCCCCGTTCGCCTTCACAAATTCGTCCGGATCCAGCCCGCCTTCCAGCGCCGCCACCCGCACCCGGAATCCCTCATCCAGCAACAGCTGAATCGATTTCTCCGTCGCGTTCGCCCCCGCCGTATCCGGGTCGAAATTCACCACAGCCAATCCCGCCAGCCTCCGCAGCGCCCTCACCTGCGGCGCCGTCAACGCCGTCCCGCACGGTGCCGACGCCTCCGGCACCCCCGCCGAATACGCGCCGATCACGTCCATGTAGCCTTCCACCAGCACCACCCGCCCGCTCTTCCGCGCCCCGTCCCGCACCCGGTGCAAGTTATAGAGGACGCCGCTCTTGTGATAAATGGATGTCCCGGCCGAGTTCAAATACTTCGGCTCATCCCCATCCTGCATCGCCCGCCCGCCGAAGGCGATCACCTTCCCGCTCTCGTTGCAAATCGGAAACATCAGCCGCCCGCGAAACATGTCATACCAACTGCCGTCCTCGCGCTTCTTGACTAACGACGAGACCTCCATCGCCTGCGGCGGAAACCCCTGCTTCTGCAACAGCCGCGCCAGCGTCCCGCCCCGTTCGGAGAACCCCAGCCGGAACTCCCCGGCCAGCGTAGAATTCACGCCCCGCTTCGTCAGGTATGCCCGTGCCTCCGCCCCGGTCTGCCCCATCAGGTTCTGCTGAAAGTGTTGCGCCGCCACCTCGTGCATCGCCATCAACGCATCCCGCAGTCGCGACTCCGGGTCGTCGGCCCGCTCCCGCTTCGGCATCGGAATCCCGAACCGTTCCGACAACGCCGTGATCGCCTCCACAAAGGTGACGCTCTCGTACTCCATGACGAACTTGATCACATCCCCGCTCGCCCCACAGCCGAAGCACTTGTAGAACTGCTTCTCCTGGTGGACGTTAAAGGAGCCGGACTTCTCCTGATGAAATGGGCACAGGCCTACGTAGCTATACGTACCCCTTTTCTTAAGGGGCACGCGCTCGCCGATGACGGCGACGATATCGACGGAAGATTTCAACTGCTGCGCGAAGTCCATGGCCAACTCTCTCTTCTATTCTCAGTCATGAAACGTGCACCTGCGTCGATATGAATTTGAGGTGATGATCGCCCCCGCCCCAATCTCGGATTCTACGACGCACCGTTCGCGTCGTGCGACGTGGAAATGGGTGGCCATACCCATTGCGATCACGGTACTTCTGCTGGCCGGACATTGGAAACTGGAGCAAACGCTTTCGGCGGACCTCGAAGCCTCGCTCGGCCGCGCCGTCTCCATGCGTGTGCAATCGCTGGAGCGCCACTACCGGCACAATCGGCAGTTGGCGGAAACCTGGGCGCGCAACCCCATTTTGTTGCAGATGTTGACTCCGGGCGCTCCGCCGCCCGAACGGGCCTCTCTCGAGCCGCTGCAACGGCAACTCATTATTCAGGGCTATATCGGCTACCTCCTGGTTGCGCCCGATGGGTCCATCCGCCGGGCGGGCGGAGCCGGTGCCGGCGGCCCCATCGGCGAAAAACTTTCGGCGCTCGATGATGCCTTCCCTCGCGCCCTCAATGGGGTGGCGGCGTTCTCCTCTCCCTACCGGGATCCCTCGGTTCGTCTGCCGGACCCCGATGGCGAACCCGCCACCGGCGTTCCGACAATGACCTACGCCGTTCCTCTTCGTCAGGATGGCGGGACGGTGCAAGGGGTTCTCCTCCTGCGTCTCGACCCGGCGCGGTGGTTTCGTGAGGTCGCCGAACTCGGGATCGAACGGGACGAGGAGCTGCTGATTGTCGATGCGTCTGGCCGCTTGCTCAATCGGCCCAGAAACACCAACGAACTGCGCGCCCACGGCTGGCTGAACCAGACGAACCGCTACAGTCT
>CANIFK010000678.1 GCA_947466555.1 Acidobacteriota bacterium
CCCAACCACCTCCTGGGCCCAGGATTACGCCCTCTTCCTCCTCGATGGCTCCAGCGCCATTGCAGCCTGGTACGCCGGCGCCGGACGCCTCTACGGGTATGCCCCGCAAGACGCCCTTTCCCATCACGTCTCCCTTCTCTATCCCGAAGCAAACGGACTGGACGATCGTCTGGACCGGGAATTCGACCGCGCCTCCTCCTCCGGCCACGTTGGTACCGAAGGCTGGCATCGTCGCCACGACGGAACGCTCTTCTGGGCGAACACGGTCACCATGGCACTGAAGGACGACGGCGGCGTCCTCCACGGCTTCGCCTGCGTCGTCCGTGACTTTTCGGAACGGCACGAGCTCGACGAAAAGCTCCGCCGCAAACGTGCCCGCGGCAACACCCAGATCCCGCAATCCGCCATCGCCGGCGTCGTCTCCGGGGAATTCGACCAGGTCCCGGATGTCAACGACGCCTTCCTCGATATCGTCGGCTACACCCGCGAAGACGTCGCCACCGGCCACATGTGCTGGCCCGATCTGAGCCCCCTCGAATACGCCCCGCTCGATGAACTCGCCCACGAAGAGGGCCTCCGCTTTGGGGCTTGCACCCCCTACGAAAAGGAGCTCATTCGCAAGGATGGCTCCCGTGTTCCCGTCCTCATCGCCACCGCCGTGGTTAAGCTCTGCCCCTTCCGATGGATCTCTTTCATCCAGGACCTCAGCGTCCGGGACCGCAATGAAAGCGTCGAGGAATCCGACGGCACCATCTCTCACGACTTTGACGAAATCGTCGGTGCCAGCATCGGCCTCCGCCTCGTCCAGCAACAGGTTGAAGTCGTTGCCCCAACCGATGCCACTGTCCTCATCCTCGGCGAGACTGGCACCGGCAAGGAACTCGTCGCCCGCGCCATTCATCGCCTCAGCCCCCGCAGGAATCTGCCCTTCATCACGCTCAACTGCGCCGCCATCCCCACCGGCCTCCTCGAAAGCGAACTCTTCGGCTACGAACGCGGCGCCTTCACCGGCGCACTCTCCCAGAAGATCGGACGCTTCGAAATGGCCCACCGCGGCACCCTCTTCCTCGATGAAGTGGGCGACATCCCGCTCGACCTCCAACCCAAGCTTCTCCGCGCCCTCCAGGAAAAATCGTTCGAACGCCTCGGCGGCATTCGCACCATTCCCATTGATGTCCGCCTCGTCGCCGCCACCAACCGAAACCTGACCGAAATGATGGGCGACAAACTCTTCCGTAGCGATCTCTACTACCGCCTCAAAGTCTTCCCCATCACCACCCCGCCCCTCCGCGATCGCCCCGACGACATTCCGCTTCTCGCCCGTCACTTCACCCGCAAATACGCGGAAAAGATGGGCCGCACCATCGACAAAATTCCCACCGAAACCATGCGCGCCCTCGTCGACTGGCGCTGGCCAGGCAACGTCCGGGAACTCGAAAATTTCATCGAGCGCTCCGTCATCCTCTCCGTCGGCCCCAACCTCCGCGCCCCCATCAGCGAAATCCGCGACGCCGCGCCGGAGATCCAAGGCAGCTCCACCCTGGAACAGGTCGAGCGCGAACACATCCTGCGCATCCTCCGCGAATCCAACGGCGTCGTCACCGCCGCCGCCACCCGCCTCGGCCTTCACCGCACCACGCTGAACGCCATGATGCGCAAGCTAGGCATCTCCCGTAGAGACTTCTAGTAAATGGCCATAAAACTGCTCTGAGTCCTGTAGCGATTACCTTGGCGGTCTGCCGGCGCGGCTTATAGCCGCAGCTAAGTGGCCTGCGGTTCCGCTTCTCGCCAGCGCATTATTATTCAGTCCGCTGGCAGGCGCCGTAAAGCGGCGGGGCACCCATAGTGGGGGCCCCGCCCGTGCGCTATTTCGTCAGCGTCTTATAGCGCTCTTCAAACTCCGTTATCTGCCGTTCCGCCTCCTCAAGCGCAACCCCGTACCGCTCCTGCAGTTTGCCTACAATCTGGTCCCGGCGCCCCGCCGCCACGTCCAGATCATCCTTCGTCAGTTTCCCCCACTGTTCCAACATCTTGCCGTGCAACTGCTTCCAGTTCCCAGCCATCACATCGCTATTCATAGTGTTTCTCCTGTGTTTGAGTGCCTCGGGAAGACTCCCGGCCCAAACTCTTCGCTGCAGGTTGAAGGCCAAAACGAAGGCCTCTATAGCCGACGCCCCGCCATGACGCACTGTGGTCGCCCGACCGCCCGCCGTCACCCATTCAGCCCCTCCGCCATCAGCCAAACGGCCCCATCTCCCTCAACACCATGACCTTAGCCCAATGGTGATCCGCCTGCTATTGCATCGGTGCCGGGATCCGCGTCAACTCGGACTTCGGCAATCATCAAAGGAAAAAACGACAAATGACTCTTCGATCCTCAACCATGGCCGCGGCCTTCGCCGCTGTCTTGCTGGCCGGCTCCGCAAGCGCCGCCAACATTACATTCAACACCAACGCGGCGGGAACCGGGTTCAGCTCCGGCGCCAGCCTCACGTTGAACAGCTCCACCGGTGTCAATGCCACCCTCAAGTTCTCGCCCGATGGCGACACCAGCACCGGCGTCCCCTCAAACGTGAACCTGGGAGAATTCACCCTCGCCTGCATCACTTGCACCACGCAGCAGGGCGGCGTCGGATCCTTCTTCGATCCCTTCACGATTGATCTCGTCATCACCGACGTCACCGACGGCGGCGCGCAAGGTCGCTTCGTCGGCACCTCCACCGGCGGCGCAGTTTTTAGCGACGTTAGCCAGTTGACCGTCAACTGGGCCCCGCTCGTCATTGGACCCGGCACCCTCAACGCCACCTTCGGGAACTTCGGCCAAACCGTCTTCAGCACCACTGTCTTCACCGGCATCGTCGCCCCGAACTCCGGCACCTCCCTGCCCGACGGCGTCAGCACCGTCCAGGGCCTCGTCAGCTCCACCGCCGTCCCGGAACCCACCACCATCGGTCTCGTCGGCCTGTCGCTGCTTGGCCTCGGCATGCTCCGCCGCAAGTCCGTCAATCGCGGCTAAGCCGCCAGCCTCCCCACACAGAAGGCCCCACGCGGGCCTTCTGGTAAAGTCGCATCGTGCCCCTAGCCAAACAACCCTCATTCCTGAAACGCCATTCCCTCAGTCTCGCCGCCGCCCTCGTCGTTCTCATTGTCCTAATCGCCTACATCGTCTCCAACCCCGCCAAGCACGCCGGCGCATTCTTCGGCAACGCCATCGCCGATTGGACCGGCGTCTTCGTCTCCGTCCTCGCCGCCAAACATCTCTCCGAACGAAAAGTCCGCCAGCGCCTGCCCCCGGGCAGCCCGCTCTCTGCCCACATCAGCCGTCTCACCCACAACCACTCGCTCTCCATCTTCCTCTCCCTTACCGGCATCGTCTGGCTCCTCCTCTACCTCCAAATGAACGTCGACGACAAGTGGGGCCAGGTCGTAGGCTCCCTCGTTTCGGAATGGACACAGAACCTCGGCTTCGTCTTCATGACCAAACGGTTCATGGAGCGAAACGCCGCACACCAATAGAGCAACCAACTCGCTACTGCCGCGACATCACCACCGGCTTGTCCGTCACCATATAGTCGGCCTTCCCTTCCGTCGACGCCGATATGTCCTCGGCGCCCATCACCACGAACACCTGCTTGGCCTTCTCCGCCCACTCTTTGTCGTCGCAGTGAATCGAAACCAGAATGCCCCCGCTCTTGATCCGGCCCTCGTACCGCTGCGCTTCATACTCCGGTATCCCAATCCCCAC
>CANIFK010000679.1 GCA_947466555.1 Acidobacteriota bacterium
CAACGTCGATCTCCTCCTCACCCCCACCACCCCCCGCCCCGCCTTCCCCCCAGGCAAACCCGGCGGCCTCCTCTTCCTCCGTAACACATCGCTGTGGAATCTCTTCGGCCTGCCCACCATCTCAGTCCCCTGCGGCTTCACCAAATCCGGCCTCCCCGTCGGCCTGCAAATCACCGGCCGCCCCGGCGAAGACGCGCTAGTCCTCGCCGCCGCCAAAACTTTTCAGCAAAAAACTGACTTTCACCTGCGCCGTTCGCCCGCATAACAACGCATATACTCGTTGGAATGTCCGGCGATATTACGCAAATCCTGCGCGAGTGGGCCAAAGACCGCCACGCCGCAGTCGAGCAGTTGACCCCGCTCGTCTATTCCGAACTCCACAAAATAGCCTCCGGCTACATGCGCAACCAGCGCTCCAACCACACCCTGCAAGCCACCGCGCTCATCAACGAAGCCTACATGCGCATGGTCAAGCAGGACAACGCCTCCTTCGACGATCGAACCCACTTCTTCGCCCTCGCCGCCAAAATCATGCGCGGCATCCTCGTCGATTTCGCCCGCGCCCACAAATCCGAAAAACGCGCCGGCGGCAAGCTCGTCCAACTCGAACCCGGCATCGACGTCTCCGCCAACGGCGCCCACGAATTCCTCGCCCTCCACGACGCCCTCGACCGCCTCCGCGACTTCGACGAACGCAAAGCCGCCGTCCTCGAACTCCGCTTCTTCGGCGGCCTCGGCTTCGAAGAAATCTCGAACGTTCTCGGCATATCCCTCATCACCGCCAAACGCGATGCCGCCTTCGCCGAAGCCTGGCTCCGTCGCGACCTCAGTTCCCAATGACCAACCAACAGTGGGCGGAAGTAAACCGCCTCTTCGACGAAATCAACGACCTCCCCACCCCCCAGCGCCAACCCGCCATCGATGCCGTCGCCGACCCTCTCATCCGCGCCGAACTCGCCAGCCTCCTCCAACACCCCCGCGCCCTCGCCCCCGGCACCCGTTTCGGCCACTATAAAATCGCACGCCGCCTCGGTCATGGAGGAATGGGCGACGTCTACGAAGCCACGCGCGACGACGACTTCCACCAACGCGCCGCCCTCAAAATCGTCCGCACAGGCATGGAAAGCGAGTTCGCGCTCCGCCGATTCCAGCAGGAGCGCCAGTTCCTCGCCAGCCTCGAACACCCCTATATCGCCCGCCTCCTCGACGGCGGCGCCAACGATCAGGGCCTCCCGTACCTCGTCCTCGAATTCGTCGAAGGCACCCCCGTCGACACGTTCTGCGAAACGCTAACCCGCCCCGAAATCCTCCGCCTCTTCCTGAAAATCTGCGAAGCCGTCGACTACGCCCACCGTCGCCTCATCATCCACCGCGATCTCAAACCCGCCAACATCCTCGTCACCGCCGACGGCATGCCCAAACTCCTCGATTTCGGCATCGCCAAACTGGCCGACCCCACCAACGCCGCCGACATCACCCGCACCCAGTTCCAGGCCATGACGCCTCAATACGCCAGCCCCGAACAAATCCGCAACGAACTCGCCACCACCGTCAGCGACGTCTACGCCCTCGGCATCATCCTCTACGAACTCCTCTGCCGCCGCAGCCCCTACTCGATCGACACCACCACCAGCCTCCTCGAAGCCCACCGCATCGTCACCGAAACCGAACCCGCCCCGCCCAAAATCGAAAGCGATCTCGACAACATCCTCCTCATGGCGCTCCGCAAGGACCCCGCCCGCCGCTACCAATCCGTCCGCGAACTCGCCGACGATATCCAGCGCTCGCTCGACCAACGCCCCGTCCTCGCCCGTCCCGACACCCTCACCTACCGCGCCTCCAAATTCCTCCGCCGCAATCGCGTCGGTGTCGCCGCCGCCGCCCTCCTCGCCATCGCCATCACCGCCGGCGTCAGCGTTTCGCTCTATCAGGCCTCGCTTGCCCGCCAGCGCTTCGAACAGGTCCGCCGCCTCGCCCGCACCTTCGTCTTCGATATCCACGACGAAATCGCCAAAGTCGACGGCACCACCGCCGCCCGCGAACTCGTCGTCAAAACCGCCCTCGAATATCTCGATCAACTGAGCCAGTCCGCCGGCTCCGACCCCGCCCTCCGCGAAGAACTCGCCGAAGCCTACGTCAAAGTCGCCGATGCCCAGGGCGTCCCCGGCGCCCCCAATCTCGGCCACCTCGCCGACGCCTCCCGCAACTACGCCAAGGCCTCCCAGCTCTTCCAATCCCTCGCCGCCGATAACCCCGAAAAACGCCCCGTCCTCGCCCACTTCCTCATCGCCCACGCCCGCGTCAAACAGTACGAAGGCGACACCGCCGGCGCCATCGAAACCGCCACCAAAGCCCGCGCCATCCTCGAACCACTCGCCCAGCGCCCGGCCATTCAGGCCGATTACGCCAGCGTTCTCTCCACCCTCGGCGAGTTCCAACTCGACGACACCCTCCTCGACAAAGCCGCCACCCTCATCGACCAATCCCCCACCGCCGCCACCCGCAAACTCGCCAGCCAGATCCACGCCCGCCGCTCAGCCATATCCTTGCTCGGCCGCCTCCACGACGCCCTCCAGTCCCTCGATAAACAGGAGGCCATCCTGAACGAACTCCTCACCGCCGAACCCACCAACCCCTTCCTCCGCCGCAGCCGCGCCGTCAACTATCAGGACAAATCCGTCCTCTACTACGACGACTACGCCCCCAGTCTCAACGATCCGCAGAACGCCCTCATAGAAGCCCGCCGCTACCTCGAAGCCGCAAGCCTCGCCGCCGCCGCGGATCGCAAAAACTCCGCCGCCCAGTTCTCCGAAGCCATCGCCATGTCCCGCGTCGCCGTCCCCGAGCGCTTCTCCGATCCGGCCGCCTCCGTCGCCCACGCCCTCGACGCCCTCGCCGCTCTCGAAGCGCTCCAGGCCAAACGCCCCAGCTCCTTCAACGCCGCTCGCATCCCCCGCCTCCGCCGCATCCTCGCCATGTCCCAACTGGCCGCCGGCAACAAATCCGCCGCCGTCGAATCGGCCCGCCTCGCCGTCAAGGAACAACGCGCCCTGGTCACCGCGAACGCCAAAGACACCAGCCTTGGCGCCTATCTCGCCATGCAACTCCACACGCAAGGCGTCATCGAACTCGCCGCCGGCCTCACGCCCGCCGCCATCGCCTCGCTCACTGAAGCCAAAACCCTCATCGAACCCTCCGCCACAGAAACCAAAGCCGCACTCCAGTTCGTCAACACCCTCGATAAAATCCTCCAATCCCTCGCCCTCGCCAACCCCGCCGCCGCCCCCGAACTCCACGCCCGCGCCGCCCGCCTCTGGGCCGATTACCCCTTTGCCACCGAATACGTCCTCCAAATGCGCGCCCGCAAAAAATAATTTCGTGGGCAATGATACGATCCCCCACCCGCTTCCGTTCGTCTGATTGAGGCACAAACATGACGACCCAGGAATCCAACGAACTCTCCCTCTCCTCCCCCCGCCCGAAGGCCACCCGGTAAACCCCATGGCCTCCGCCCTCGCCGCTCTCGCCCAGCTCTTCGAACACCACGGCCTCCCGCTGGGCCCCGATGGCATCCGCCGCGCCACCGGCCTTGCCCAGCCCGATCTCGATCCCGTTCTCCTCCTCTACACCGCCCGCCAATGCGGCTTCGAAGCCCTCCCCCTCGCCGGCGGCTTCGACGATCTTCCCGAACTCCCCCTCCCCGCCATCGTCGTCCTCCACGGCGATCAATACCGCGTCCTCG
>CANIFK010000680.1 GCA_947466555.1 Acidobacteriota bacterium
CAAACGCGAGGAAGCTGAAGCGATTCTCCAACTGGCTGAGAGCCGACTGGCCTCGCCAGACCTGAAGTCCGAAGTCGAATCCGTACTGCAAACTCTTCGTTCCATCAACGAGGAGATGCAAAAGCTTCGCCCGCCCGCCGTGTAGCCCCCCGCCTCTACTCCGCCTGCACCCTGCCTGTCTTCCTTCCCTCACGAGCCCGCTCACCGCGGGCTCGTTCTATATATGGGGCCAGGGGTTACTGTTTTGCAGCCCAGAGGATGGCGTTCTTTACGAGGCGTTGCCAGTTGGGGTTGAGGTGCGCTTGCTTGTCGTGGCCGCCTTGGAGGACGACGACCCGGTTCGTTTTTGAGGGCCCGAGCCAGGCGATGGGGCCGTCGCCCTTTTCGTGTTTGGTGGTGATGAGCAGGTCGAGATTCTTGGCGAACCACATGCCTTTGTAGGTCTCGTCGTGGATGTGGAAGTTGTCGGTTCCCGACGTTACCGGGTGTTTCTTGACGACCTGCATGTCGAGTTCGAGATCGTGGAAGAAGGTCGACGGGGGGAGGCCGCGGCTCGAGGTGTTGAGATAGCGCGCGCCGACTACTTCGTCGCCCCACCATTCCCAATCTTCGAAGCTGCAGATGGCATGGTGGAGCACGACGAGGCCTTTGCCGGATTCGACGTAGGCCTTGAGCCAGTCGCGGGTCTTCGGGTCGGACACCTTGGCCATGTCATAGCGGACCAGGACGTCGATGTTTTTCGGGTTGCCCTGGTAGGCCTTGGGGTGGGGCTCGACGGAGACCGCCATGCGCGGCTCGTTGATGAAGGGCAGGTAGAATTCGGGGTCGTGGTTGTGGCCACCCGTGACCAAGCGGACGCGGACCGGGTCGGCAGCGGAGACGGCTAGCGCGAAGAGCAGCGCGACGGTTAACTTCACTTTTTTCCGCCGGGCACGAGGATCTGATCGACACCGGGGCGGATGCCGTAGGTGGGGGGGAGGGTTCTGTAATCGACGCCCATGCGGCCGTTCCAGTCCCACATGACAGCGCCGCTTTTTAGCGTCATTTCGCAGAAGAGACGCTCTTTACCGATGACTCTGCCGGTGTTGTTGTCCCAGTAGCCGAACTCACCTTTCATGACGCCCAATAGGGCGATGTCGGCGATGGCGCCGACGGCGAGGTGGCCGAGTTCGGGGTGCTTGATGACTTCGGCGGGGGTGGATGTCGTGGCGCGAATGGCTTCCTTGAGCGGCAGGCCGAGGGCCATGAGTTTGGACATGAGGGCGGGGAGGTCCATAAAGGCGCCGTTCATGGAGCCATTGTGGAGATCGGAGGAGATGGTGTCGGGGTAGAAGCCGTTCTTGATGGACCCAGCGGCGTTGCGAAGGACGAAGCTGCCGCCGCCGTGGCCGACGTCGAAGCGGACGCCGCGTTTGCGGGCTTCGAGGAGGTAGGGGTAGAGTTTGCCTTGCTCGTCGACGTAGGGGACGGGGCCGCGGTACATGTGGGTGGAGATGTCGCCGGGGCGCAGATGTTCGTTGACGAGCTTGTAGTAGGGACGCTGGGGGAGGAAGTAGCCGAAGTCGACCATGACGGGGATGTTGGCTTTGGTGCCGGCGGCGACGGCGAGGTCGACCGATTCCCAGTCGGGGGCCTGGTAGTGGGCGGATTTGACGCCGACGATGACGTCCTTGTGTTTGGCGGCGAGTTTGGCGACGGCGTCGGGGTCGAAGTCGTGTTGTTCGGTGGCGTCGGAGATCATGCCGAAGCCGGCGATGTTGACGAGGGCGAAGACGCGGGTTTTGGAGCGGTCGATGACGGTGGTCCGGAACTGTTCGAAGTTGCGCCAGCCGGAGGAACCGGCATCGACCATGGTTGTGACGCCGGTGCGGAAGGAGAAGGCGTCGGGCTGGACGGAGTTGTCGCCGGCCCAGGCGTTGGGGATGGCGGAGTTGTAGAAGACGTGAACGTGGAGGTCGATCATGCCGGGGGTGACGAGGAGGCCGGCGGCGTCGATGGACTTTTTGGCTCGGTTGGCGGGGATACTCGGTTCAATGGCGGCGATGCGGCCGTCGCGGATGGCGACGTCGAACTCGCCGTCGCGGTTGTTGCGGGGATCGATGAGGCGGCCGCCGCGGATGATGAGGTCAAAGTCCTGGGTCCAGGCGGGGGCCGTGGAGAGGAGGACGAGAAGCAGTCCGAATCGCATGGGGGTATTGTATCGATCCGGGGCTATAAATTGCGATAATACGGGACATGGTCAATATCACTCCTGCTCCGGTCGAGGTTTCGGAAGCGGTTAAAGCGAAAGTAGCCCAGTCGCGTCAGGCGCTGCGGAGCCAGAATGGTGTCCAGCTCGTTCAAGGCGAGGCGGAGGGCGACATTTTGAAGTACGCGCGCGGCGGGATTTATGGGTTTACCTATGCGCCGCAGACGCTGGATTGCGGGTTGTTCGCGAAGAACCCGTATCTGAGCTTTGAGATGCACAAGAAATCGGACAATTCGATTTTTCTGCTCGTCGTGGTGACGCCGGAGATTAAGCAGAAGATTGAAGGGGCGTCGGGGCCGGTGGAGATTGCGTTTTATCCGGACGCGTATTCGACGGCGTCGGAGTTGGTGGCGCTGCCGTACGGGAAGCTACAGCATCTGAAGGCTCCGAACCGGGACGAAGGGAATAAGGTGAAGGGCTTTTATCAGGGGTAGGCCGCTATAGGAAAAACCCTGGGTGACCCCCCTTCGCCCTTCGGGCTTCGGGGGGCAAGCCTAGGGTTTTTCGGCGATGGCGAAGAGGTGCTGCATGCCGCGGACGTAGAGGGTGCCGTCGACCAGGGCGGGCGTGGCCATCAGGACTTCGCCCATCGGGTTCGTTGCCAAGAGTTCGTAGGTGGCTCCGGCTTTGATGACGTGGATCTCGCCGTCTTCACTGGTCAGGTAGAGGCGGCCGGCGGCGGCGATGGGCGAGGCGGAATAGGCTCCGCCGTTGCCGATGCGCTGCTGGTAGACGGCGTCGCCGGTTTTGGCGGCGTAGGCATTGAGAATGCCGTTGTTCTGGATTATGTAGAGCGAGTCCTGATAGGCGACGGGCGTGGGCATGTAGACACCCTTGGGCTTCGACCAGGCAATGGAGACGGTCTCCTTCGACAAGTCGCCGGCGGATCCGGGCTTGATGGCGTACGTCTTCTGGATGGGCGGGTAGGAGTTGCTGACGAAGATCAGATCGTTGGCGAAGATCGGCGTGGTGACGGTGATTTCCGAGTTGGGGCCGACGGACCAGAGTTCCTTGCCAGTCTTGGGATCGTAGCCGCGGACGGCTTTGGTGCCGTTGGTGACCAGTTCGACGCCGGATTTGCTCGAGACGATTGTGGGCGTGCCCCAGGTGGGAATTTCGGGACGGGCAGTGCGCCAGAGTTCTTTGCCGTCTTTCAGGGCGTAGGCGGCGATGAAGCTGTCTTTTTGGCGGTCCACTTGGACGATGACGGCGTCTTCGTAAATGATCGGCGAACTGGCTGTGCCCCATTCATAGTCCGGTTCGAAGAACCAGCCGGCGTTGACGATGCCGAGATCCTTCTTCCAGAGCAGCTTGCCGGCGGCGTTGTAGGTGTAGAGACCTTCGCTGCCGAACCAGGCGACCACGTGCGTGCCATCGGTGGCGGGGGTGGGGTTGGCTTG
Organism: Acidobacteriota bacterium; assembly: GCA_947466555.1. Taxonomy (GTDB): domain Bacteria; phylum Acidobacteriota; class Terriglobia; order Bryobacterales; family Bryobacteraceae. The sequence continues at coordinate 3,649 of CANIFK010000680.1, forward strand.
GGTGGCTTTAGGGTGGCGCTTGGTTTTGGGCGCGCCTTCGGCGGCGGTTTGTTCCCAAACAATTTTGCCGGTCTTGCGGTCGACGGCGTA
>CANIFK010000681.1 GCA_947466555.1 Acidobacteriota bacterium
ACCTCTGTTTACGCTTCGACTGCCGCCTCGCGACGACACCCGCAAAACTCGAGGCCAAGATGGGGCGCTACTCCTTTCCTGTAGGACTCTTTCATTCCCTACTACATGCCGGTTTATCCCGGCGCACTGACAGTCACCTAGGAATTGTCTGGGGGATTTAGTCGCGGAAGATTTTGGCTTTGTCCCACTTGGCGACGGTGTCGGCGATCAGGGAGCGGATGCGCTCGTTGACGGCTTTGCGGTAGCGCTCGGCTTTGTCGGTGTCGAAACGCACGTAGCCTTGCTTGGGCTGGTAGAGGATGATGGACGACGGGAAGGGGTAGGCGAACCAGGTGGACGGCGCGGGGCGGGCGGTGGCGAGATCGTCGGAATAGCGTTTGGCGTCCACTAGTTTGGGGTCCACCGCTTGGACGTAGGCCGTTTCGTTCCAGCCGGCGTGGCCGCCGTCTTCGCCGAAGATCTCTTTCGTGAGGTCGCTGGCCAGGCTCCACCAGTTGATCACCATGACGCGGACGCGGAGGCGGGAACCGACGTCCGTCGCGATGCTTTCGAGGATGGCCGTTTGCGGGCCGCCGTGGCCGTTGACGATGATGAGGTTCTTGAAGCCGTGGCCGGCCCAGCCTTCGAGTACGTCGGTGAGAAACGCGCGGTAGTGGCTTTCCTTGATGGAGAAGCCACCGGCGTAGGGGGCCAATGCGCCCGTTACGCCGTAGGGGAGGACGGGGGCGTAGACGGCGTTGAGCGGCTCGGCAATGGCTTTGACGATGGCTTCCGGGGCGGTGTTGTCGGCGCCGTTGTTGATGACGCCGTGGGCTTCCATGGTGCCGACTGGGATCAGGATGGTTTCGATTTTTGAGGGGATCAGTTCCTGGAACTGCATCCAGTTGATGTCGTTGAGGGACCTTGAAATGGGCTGGGCTGGCAGGGCCAGGGCGGCTAAAACGAACCAGAGGAGTTTCATGCGCCGGCCTTGCGGTTGTGGGTGGTGAAGCCGAGGGCGGTGCTGGTGGCTCGTTTCGTCGCGGACATGATCTGGCCGGTGTGGAGGGCGAAGTGTTCGGTGGTTTTGAAGATGGCTTCGAGCACCGTCATTTCGCGGTTTTGGACGGTGATGCGTTCGGTGAGGCGCTCGTCGCTGACGGCGCGGATGATGGAGGCGGCGTCGGCTACGACGGTGGCCAGACGCTGCTTTAAGTCATCGCCGGACTCGGCGTTGAACTCGTCGTCGCGGGTGCGGATGTCGGGCTCGCCTAAGATGGCGTGGCGGGTGTATTGGCGGAGGTTGCCGGTCAAATGCAGCACGAGGTTGCCGATGGCGTTTTCTTCGGTGCTGGCGCGGGCCCAGATTTGTTCGGGCGTCAGGCGGTCCAGGCAGACGCCGATTCGTTCGGCGTAGATGGTGAGAGTATTGGCCGCGGCGGCGGTGAAGGTGGGTCCGATCATTTTAGGGCTTCTTTCAATTGAACCACCAACGCGCGGACGGCTAACGAGGGGTGGCGGATGCGGAGAATGGCGGGATCGATCTTCTGTTCGGCCAGGTACTCGACAAAGAAGTCGATGTTGCTGGAGCAGTCGGCGCGGCCGGCGATGGAGTCGCACTGGCCGTCCTCGCAGCGGCAGGCTTCGGCGAAGGTTTTGTGGAGTTTGACGGCGGCGAGAGCCGAGGTTCCTTCTTCGTTGTGGGCGGCGAACCAGGCGGTGATGAAGCCCTGGTGCATGAGGCGCTCGGTGATGTCCTCGATGGCGTCGGAGGCGTCCATGACTTCTCGGAGGAGGCGGGACTTTTCGAGGTCGGGGACGTCGTCTTTGTCGACGCGGTCCATCTTGCGGGTGATTTCCGGCTTGGGGCCGGCTTCCTTCTTCTTGGGGGGCGCCGGGGGGCGTTGCTTCTTTTCCCACTTTTCGAGTAGGGCGCGGGCACCGGTGCCGGAGGTGAGGACGAGGGAGGCTTCGGCGTGCCACTCGGCGATGTAGCTGAGGCGGCGGACGGCTTCCTGTTCGTCGACCAGGATCCAGCAGCGAACGGAGGCGGGGCCTTCGAGTTCGCGGCAGAGGCGGGCGGCGGCGGGGGCGTCCTGTTTGACCAGTAGCCGCACAACGGCGGTTTGGAAGGCGGCGCGGGATTCGGTGTCGCGGACGGCGGTGTTGGCGCGGACGGCAGCGTCGAGAATCGATCGGCGTTCGGGTCCGGCGGGGAGGAGGTTTGCCGTTTGGAGGAGGGTCTCTACTTGGAAGACGGGGGGCTCGGCATGGGAGGCCTCTTCGATCTGCTGGAGGAGGGAGAGCACCAACGCGGAGACGGCGAGTAGCACTCTTCACAGGCTACACTGAAACGCAATGCGCCTTCTTCTACTCGTTTTCGTGTCCCTTGCGGCTTACGCTCAGAGCGAACTGGATTTTACGAAGCCGATTGGCGAGTTGCGGGATTTGCCGCAGCAGTTGACCTTGCATTTGCGCGGCGAGGCGGGTAAGTATTTGGCGAAGCGGCCGGAGTTGCGCAACGAGGCCGATGTGCGGGCGCGGGCGGCGGCGTTCCGGAAGCAGTTGATCGCCAATATCGGCGGGCTGCCCGAGCGCACGCCATTGAACGCGCGGACGGTGGGCGTGATTGAACGGGAGAATTTCCGGATTGAGAAAGTAATCTTTGAAAGCCAGCCTGGGTTCTATGTGACGGCGAACCTGTACCTGCCCAAGCGGGGGCAGGGGCCGTATCCGGCGATCCTGTTTCCGCTGGGGCACGAGGCGGGGGCGAAGGCGCATGAGGCCTGGCAGTACGTACTCGGGAGCTTTGCGACGAAGGGCTTTGTGGCGCTGGCGTGGGACCCGTTGGGGCAGGGCGAGCGGGGGCAGTTTTACGATCCGGATTTGGGGGCGTCGCGGCTGATTCAATCGACGCGGGAGCACACGATGCTGGGCGTGCAGACGCTGGTGACGGGGGAGAGTTTGGCGCGGTATACGATTTGGGACGGGATTCGGGCGCTGGATTATTTGGTCAGCCGGAAGGAGGTGGACGCGGCGAGGGTGGGCGTTACCGGGAACTCCGGCGGGGGGACGCACACGGCGTATTTAGCGGCGATTGACGACCGGTTGAAGGTGGCCGCGCCGAGTTGCTACATCACCAATTGGACTAGGCTGCTGGCGCAGCTGGGGCCGCAGGATGCCGAGCAGAATCTGCCTCCGTTTTTGAATCTTGGCTTTGATTTTCCGGACTTTTTATATGCCTTTGCGCCGAAGCCGTATTTGGTGCTGAGCGCCATTCGCGACTTCTTTCCGATTGGGGGTGCGCGGGCTACGTATGGGGAGGCGTTGCGGGTTTATGACTCGTTGGGGGCGGCGGAGAAGTTGAAGATGGTGGAGGCCGATGACGGCCATGGGTACACGTTGCCGCGACGGCTGGCGGCGTATGCCTGGATGAGCAAGTGGTTGAAGGGTGTGGAGGATGACGGCGTGGAACCGTCGTTTCCGCTGGCGACGGAGGCGGAGTTGCAGTGTACGAAATCGGGGCAGGTGGCTTTGGAGTTTAACGGGGAAAGTGTGTTTTCGTTGAACCAGAAGCGGGCGAAGGCGGTGCGCGGGCGGGCGAAGGATGTTGTGGAAGCGGCGCGGCGGATGAGCGGCTATGTGGCTCCTTCGGGCGTTCCTTCGGTGACGCCTTACGGCACGATTCGGCGGGCGGGGTACCGGGTGGAGAAGTTTCTGTACGAGAGTGAACCGGGGATTCAGATTCCG